>CAZLIO010000077.1:0-10514 GCA_964559025.1 uncultured Pirellulales bacterium
CGAAAGTTTCTCATTTGTTGCGGCCATATTGCAAGATTATACAGGAAGCTGGCCGTTTAACAACTCAAATTGAACCCCAAAAAATGGTGGCTTTCTCCATTTATTCCTTTACATCAACTTGAAAATAGAGAAGATGGAACATCAGAATGATCGCTGGATTCGCCATGTTGTTGGCGAGGTGTTTTGGCTTTAAATAAGAAATATTTTAATTGCCGTTTTTTGCTCTGCTTGTTATAATCGCTTTAGAGGTACCAAAAATGGAAAGAATTATCAAAGCTTTAATAGCCTACGATGGCAAATATTACTGTGCCAGGTGTTTTGAAATCGATGTATTTACTCAAGGCAAAACTATCGATGAAACAATCCAAAATCTTAAGGAAGCAATTACTTTGCACCTAGAGGGGATAGACCCTGCTGAATATGGTTTAGTTAAAAATCCTGGCCTGCTAATAATGTTTGAATGCGACCTTCAGCCTGCTTATGCCTAAATTACCAACCATCTCTTATAAAGAACTGGTTAAGCTTTTAAATCAATTAGATTATCAAATAGACCGCCAGCGAGGCAGTCACATCCGTATGAAAAAAATCTTGCCAAAGGGGCGCCACTCTATAACCATACCTGCGCACAAAGAGATTGCCAAGGGCACCCTTAATAATATTCTTAATAAGATCAGCCAATACACTAATGTCCCCAAGGAAGAATTACTCAACCAATTAAGGAAATAGAGAAAATGAAACAGGAGGGTACCCCATGGATTTGCCATGTCCTTAAAGGGGCGGTTTGGCTTTAAATAAGCAATCCAGATATGGAAAACAGGTGGCTGTCCATATTTACCCTCAGGTCCAGCAGAACGATATTAGTTCCTGCTTTGTATTTTTTAGCATATTTGCCTCTAACACCTTTACTAAAATCATATTCTTTTCTCATATTAATCCCAATAGCTGAGTTATATATTGAAATATCTATTTGGATTCTTCATATAAAGTATCGGGGCAAATATCCTGGCCATGAGGCCATGCTATTGAACCATAAACTCGTTTCACCTCTTTAAAATATTTAAGATTTTTCAGCTCCTGGAATACGCCAAAGTCAAGCAGCGGTTTTATATCGAAGACTTTTTGTTCCTCATTATCGAATGTTATACGCAAAGTGTAATCATCGTTTGGAATAACTTTTTTAACTCTGGGATTCATAGCGCTCACCTTAATGGCACAACTACTCTATCCTACTTTTTTAGTAATTCTACAATCCCAGCGTAGACTATTCAACATAAGGAATCATAGCTGATTTGGGAGAAAATTTCAATTATTTTTGGTGGGCTGGTTTATCCTATACTTGGCCGTTTAACAACTCTGTTATGATTGAAGTTGCTTGTTGTTTGGATTTGGTCTTCTTTAATTGTTGTAACAGCTTTTCCTGTCGGCTGGTAAAGACAACGGGCGTTTTTAAATCGAAATCCGCGACGCCGCAAATTCGCCGGATTTTTTCGAGCAGGCTCTCGATTCCGGTGCCTTCCTTAGCACTTATCTGCACCGTATCTGAAAATAAATCAGGCATTTTGCCGGTTTCGAATTTAGCAGGTAAATCACATTTATTTAAGATGGTGATTATTCTTTTATTGGCGATTCTGTCAATAATTCGCTCGTTAAGCTGCTCGTCCGGTTGGCTGTTATCCAGAACAAGCAGAATCAGGTCTGCCTGTTCTAAAATCTCAACGCTTTTTTTCTGAGCGGCTTCTTCAACAGTATCTGTCGGGCCCAGCGGTTTTTCATCCAGCCCTGCTGTGTCAATTAACCTCAGAGAAAGGGATTCGATTTGACACACAGCTTCGATCCAGTCTCTGGTTGTGCCCTTGATGTCGGTGACTATTGCTTTTTGTCGGCCGGCCAGATAGTTAAGCAGCGTGCTTTTACCGCTGTTGGGCGGGCCTATCAAGGCCGCTGTGCAGCCGGCGATAATCAGTTTAGCCGTTCGACCGTTTTCAAGTATCCGCTCGGCCTCTGCTGAAATTTGGTTAAGAGATATTGCGTTGATGCTCTGGAGCCACTCTGCGGCTTTTTTGCTTAAGCCGGCCTCGACCTGGTTTATGATTATTTTTGTTCCCTGGATGGTTTTGGCCTTCAACTGGGCCAGCTTAGCCTCAACTGCGATTGTGTTGACAGATTTTTGTGCAGAGAGGATTTTTGTTAAAAGCTGCTCTGCGGTCAGCAGCGTTGCTCCGCAGCGCTGGAGCAGTCGCATTATATCGGCAACAATGAGCGGATTGCCGTGGCAGTTTATTGCGAAAGTTTTTGGTCCTTCACAGCCGATAGTAACCTGGTCGATGGTTTCATTGCCGTCGGCAATTGTGCCGAGCAGGATTTCGCCGGTCTTGAATTTCGCCGGTTTTGTTCCAGCCGGCTTGAATATTTTTTTTACGACGTCTTCGGCTGAATCGCCGAAAACCTGGACCGTCGATATTGCACCGGTGCCTTTGCCCGTCATTACTGCCGAGAAAGTATTCATAAGAAGTTCAAGATTATAAACCACCACTCCTCTCTTCACAGAAGGGGCATTACTCAAAACACGCAAGTCAGATAGATTTAGCTTTTTCTTCGATATATTTTTTATAAGCCAGGATGATACCTTTGACGACCAGGTTGGGCACGAAGGAGTCGATGAAGTCGCAATCGTCCTTTATGGTTTTTGCGGCTGAGCCGGTAACGATAGTTTGCGGCCATTTGCCGATTTTTTCTGCGTAACGCCTGATAACCTCTTCCAACATTCCAATAGCGGAATAATACAATCCGCAGTTTATGGCCTCGGCGGTGTTTTTGCCAAAGGGTGCTTTGGGCCTGGTGATTTTTGTTTTTGGCAGCTGGGCGGTATTTTCTTTCAGCGCCTTTGCGCTGATTTCGAAGCCCGGACAGATAACACCGCCAAGAAAAATGCCGTTATCATCAACAAGGTCAATCGTTACAGCGGTCCCGAAATCCGCCACTACTACCGCACCTTCGACCACGTCATACGCCGCTGCCGCCGAGATTACCCTGTCGGTGCCGACTTTGTCCGGCTCATCCACCCAGAGATTCATCGGTAGCGGTATGTCTTTGCCTATGACGTAAATCTTTTCGCCGAGCTCGTCTTTCGCTATTTGCCGGACGAGTTTGGTCCAGGTTGGTTTTACACTGCTGACGACGATTACACCATCGCGTTTTTTCTCTTTCGAGCTTTCGGCAATCGGTATCTTTCCCCAGGCCGATGTTAAACAGCTCTTAAGCTTTGTTCGTGAGCTGCCCGGGATGGATTTAATAAACTGCTCTTTACCATCCAGAAAAAGCCCCATATCAATATTGGTATTGCCGATATCTACTGCAATTATGTTCATAATGCCTACTCTATTCAAGCAAAGTGTTATTCAAGATTTTAATTAAGTCATTTACCTCTATGGTTTTTTGACTGCAAGTGCCAGTCAATACCTTCCATTCCATGCCAATGGCCTTTGCCGCCGTCGAAATTGTACTCGAAAGGCAAATCGCCCTCTAAAACAGTGCCATCCTGTAGTGTGAGCTTGTACGGCACAGTGGGCCAGCCTTTCTTGCCTATAATTTCTTTGTCTCCTATGAACACTTCGCCAAGTTCGATGGATACGATAGGGTTATCTTTGAAGGTTTTGCAGATCCACTCTACCAATTTGTCGTGCCAATGATGAGCCATATAGCGTCCGGAGGTGGGAAATTTATTCCATCTTTTTTTAGAAGTTAGAAAATCATCGTAGTCAGCATCGCGAATATTTTCAAAGAGCTGCTTAGCAGCTTGCACGATTTCCTCAGGGTGTTCCATGACTTGGGCAAGCTTTTCATTTTGGATTGTCTGTTTCCAATCGCGGCCACCGCGGTGCCAGACATTTATAGGGCCGAGGTTTTTTTGATGCCATCCTCGCCGTGGCTTGCCCCAGCTATTACCCATCCAGGCGATGAAGCTCTCGGCGTCCATTTTGTCCCGGCGGTAGCTTTCTGCCCATCCCCGGCCGAACATCATACGGTGCCGCCGATCCACTTCCTTAACGAAATCTTCGGTGTAGAAGCCATCTATCAGTGGTGAAAATTTTTCGGTTTCCAACAGGCCTAAATATAGATACGCATTGAATCCATCTCGGAACCTACTCCAGATCGGTTTGTCAGGTCTTCCATCATACATCTGTTCCCCAAATGGCCCCCTCTCCAGAGCAAAGGCCATTGGTTTATTGTCAAGAGCTTGAAAGGCAGAATCAAACAGCCCGAGTTGGAGCCTGCCATCCACACGACCCAGATTTGTCATAACGCAACGGTGCTGCATAATTGCGTATACATTCTCTGAGCCCAACTTCTTCTGTAAGTGCCATCCAGCGGTTTCAAGTGGATAATCACCAAAGAAAGAAAGATCAAAATTCAGCGCAGCATGCCCGTCACCCACAATAAAAAGGACGTTACGTTTTTCATTTGGATGGCTTTGAATATCACGTATTATGTTTTCCGCCATATATTTATCACGGTTGACATTATATTTTTTCCAGTCGCTACGATTCTGAATTTTCTCCCACGGTCTTTGCATATCTACCAGCTTAATTCGAAGTTTTTGTTCCGGTTTTAGATCACGATTAACTTTCCAGACAGCGATGAAGAAATCGAGCATTGGCTTGTCCGGCCAACCCGTCCATAACATATCTCTGAGCATCTCAATTACCAGCATCGTATCGCATTTTTCCTCCGTCAGAAACTTATCGATTAGCTCTTGCTTGTTGGACGGCAGCTCCATATATATCGTTCCCACACTTTTGGCAAAATCTGGATGAGCAACCAACGATGAGTTAAAAGCCCAATATGGAGGCCGATGGTGGACCTCGCCCATAATCGTAACTTTATACTTAGCTAAGGCTCTCATAACAAATGCCTTCGGTTCCTCTCCATTAGTCTTCAGAAACTCCACAAATGGTTTTAGAAAAGCTTCCGGGTTGCCGATTTTCGGTCGCTTTGGTCTTTCGGCGTATTTTCCACAAGCAGCTCTGAAAAGCGTTCTTGCCTCATCTAAACTCCCAAAAACACTATTTCCGGCATTTAGCCACTTGCCATCTTCTAATTCAAAAGAGCGATAATCGAATAATTTTTTCCATAGATGTGGTACCCTTGCAATTACACCTGCATATTTCTCTCGAAATATTCGAACCTCAATAACCTCAGCGTTTAGCCATCTTTTTGCAGCCGACTTGGAGACTTTTCGTTTACCTTCTTTTAGCTGCATTCTTGCCGCCACCTTCTTTGTACTGACTCTTCGCCAAAATCCCTGGTCGCCACTTGCACTAAGCCTATTTATGGTCGCATACGCTGCCTCCGGGTTGGAAAAATCTTCTTTCTCAGGAAAATCGCAAGCTCTCTTATTCACCTCATAGAGGCGCAATAAACCGCTTTCTTGCTCTGACTGAGACTGTGCAATCATTTCGCCCGTGATGCTACCGAGACATATAATCAAAGACAGGAGAAAATAGTTTTTTAGATGTTTTATTTTAATCACCTTTGCTTTTCAATTGTTTGTTTTTGTTTCTTTAATCTTTTGCAACAATAATTCGCTCAACCGTTTTGTCCCGGAGCTGACATCTACTGCGATTATGTTCATAATTTGTGCCAAAATACCTCTATTTATCCACACTTTTTTACTTTATTCTTATGCTGTTGTCAATTTATGAACATCCTAATAATTGTCACAAAGACCGGGGAGAATTACTGAAAGGAAGTTTGTTTACAATTCTGTCTTTTTCGGGTATATTTACTGTATGGACAGATTAGATTTTCCGAAGGTACGTAGAGATGCTTTTACAGTAGCATCTGCTTTCGAGAAGTCAGATGCGAAATCATATTGGCTTTCCAGAACCCCTTACGAACGCCTGGAAGCCGTTGAATTGATGCGGCAAATTATCTATGGCTATGATCCATCTGCCATCCGACTTCAAAGAGTTCTTGAAGTTACTCAACGCTCATAAGGTTGAGTACTTGCTTATCGGTGGATATGCCGTTGGTTATCATGGTTATCCGCGGGCCACCGTCGATATGGATATTTGGATTGCTATGAATCCGGCCAATTCCCAGAAGATTGTTACTGTCCTCAAAGAGTTTGGCTTCGACCTTCCCGAATTATCGCCGGAGCTTTTCCAAAAAGAATGGCAAATAACCCGGCTGGGCGTACCACCCGTCATGATAGAGCTCGCCACAACGCTTTCCGGTGTCAATTTCAATGAATGTTACGCTGAACGGGTAGTGGATATATTGGACGGTGTAAAAGTCAATCTTATTAGCTTGAAGCACTTGAAAATGAACAAAACGGCCTCTGGCAGACACCAGGACCTGGCCGATCTCGAGAACCTTCCATAAGCTGGAAGCTGGAAAACGCAGCCTGTCGGCAGCTTGGTATAACCTCACATCAAAGACCAGCAAAGACGGGATTTGAAGGCATCCCGTATTTTCATTTTTTTGCCTTATTCTATTGAGCCACCAAACGGTCCTCATTGAGAATATCGCCATCAACACTGTAATGTCGAAACGTCAGTGTGGGCTTATCTTCTGAGCGGTCGACTATGCCGGCGAGGAATCCGCCAATGACGTTCAGGTACCTGTGCTCGGCAAGTCTCTGGTCGTTACTCCAGCCGCCGGCATGTTCATTGCTGGCCGGCCCGCACGAATATTCCCTCACGCCTGTTTTTTCATCCACCGATATATACTGCCAATGACGGTCTCCACAAATGACGTACATGTTCTTCTGTTTCGAGATAAACTCCCTCAGCTCATTGCCCTCGTGCGTAAAATCAACGTTTGAATGGTTGTCATGTTTGTTCTTTCGGTCGGGCCCTACAAGAGGCGTTGGGCTGATTAAAATACGAAATGCGGCGTCCGATTCCTGAACAGTCCGCTTAAACCAAGCCTTCTGCTCTTTGCCCCAGATTGTTTTATCAGGGCCGTCAGGCATTGTATTGGGACTTCGAAAATCACGTCCTTCGACCAGCCATATCTGTAGGTCCTTGCCCCATCGAAAGGTCCGCCAGGTTCGGTCGCCCATTGGCACCTGCTCCAGGAACACCGCCTGGCCCTGCTCGAACGTAAAGTCTCCCATGAAACTGGTTTCCCTGCCTGGCCAGCAATCGTTCATCCAGGTATCATGGTCGTCCTTGATGAAATAGCTGGTTACCTGACGATGAAATTCAACATTTGTCGGGAGACTGTACATGCGGGCCCAATGCCAGCGGGCCAGCGGTAACGTCTTTGCCAGCTGGTCATAGTAAACGATATCGCCCGTATGGACAAAGAAGCTCGGCTCAATTTTCAACATAGTCGGATAAATCTTGTAACCACCGCCGGGAGCATCCTGGTCAGGATAGGCTTGACCCGTGGAGACCATGAAGACGACCCGTTCAGGTTGTTCGGCACGTGGTGCCGTTCTAAATCTTCCCTCTAACACCTGCCCTTTCTTTCCTCCTTCACTTGCCCTCGCCTCTACACGCACCTGATACCCGGCATTAGGCTTCAGACCGGTCAATTTGAACTGATGAGTGTAATCACGTTTTGGCTCTACCACATTCCAATCGGTAGTATTCCAATTGGAAGCTCCCTCTACCCTGTACAGAACCCGCACCTTCCCCGGTGCACCCGGCACGGCCCCTTCAATTGTTTCGATTGTTGAACCTCCGGGAAAGCTGGCGGTAGGTGTTTGATTAGGCCTTCCCTGGGATTTCTTGATTGGTTTGCCGGTTTTGGAATCATGATAAAGAATCTCAGGCATAGGTGCTCCCAAGCCCACCCGTTCCGGATAGCGTGTCAGACGCGTCCATACAATCGCTGTTTTATCTGTCACCTCACCGATTTTAATGCCCGTGGCTTGATAAGGTCCGCCCGAGAAAGAGCTGCCACAACCATGGACGGCCAGGAAAAGGACCATCAATACTGTCTTCGTAATAGCTTTCGAAATCATAATAATATCCTTTCTCATTCAACAATTCCTTTTGAATTGCTCACATTCTTAATACTTCATTTTAATGCTTTCTCGACATTACGTCACGAAGATTTTAATCCTTATCCGCTAAATCTTTCACTTTTTGCTTGATGTTTTTCTCCGGATTGGATATACTACATATCGCCTGAGGAGGCGAAAAGATGGATTTACAGCTTTACATCACTATTGTTCAAAAGCAAGAGATTGCCACGGCCCTTCGGGCCTGGGTTCCCGCAAGGCGGGGTCCCTCGCAATGATAACTCCTCAAATTATATGCGAAATAGTACTAACCAGAAAGTAATGCCTGTTTTCTGTGCCGGGTTTTGTCCTGATGGACAGAAAAGGAACGGTAAAATGAAATTGGTTGATGATTCTAAAATTAGCCTGGTATCACTCGGATTTGTCCTTGCTTGTTTGGTTAGTGCAAGGCATGCCGTCGCCGAGTTCACTTTCAGTACCCCGACTAATCTTGGTTCGCTCATCAACACCCCGGACGCTGAAGGTCGGGTGTGCATTTCGGCTGACGGCCTGACGCTGTACTTCGATTCCAACCGCTTCGGCGGCTCTGGTGGTTTTGATATATGGATGTCCACGCGCCAAACGACAGATGAGCAATGGGGTGCGCCTGTGAATCTTGGGCCGATTATGAATACGGTATATGAGGAATTCGATTCGAACATCTCGGCAGACGGATTATCGCTTTTTTTCGCCTCCGATCATCCCGGCGGCTCAGGTGATTTCGACCTGTGGGTGGCAAGACGGAACACGACAGATGCAGACTGGGATGTGCCTGTGGTTCTTGGGGCGATTGTGAACTCCCAATACGATGACGACGGCCCGAGTATCTCGGCAGACGGACTGTCGCTCTACTTTAGCTCTAATCGGCCCGGCGGCTATGGCCAAACCGACCTGTGGGTAACAACGCGCTCAACAGTAAATGGTGCCTGGGGCGAGCCGGTGAACCTTGGGTGGACAGTCAACAGCTCGCTTTGGGAGGCCCGGCCGAATATCTCACCTGACGGCCTGACACTCCTCTTCGGCTCGAACCAGCTTGATGGCAGTGTTTTTTGCGACCTGTATATGGCCAGACGCGAAACGACCCAAGACACCTGGGGCACGCCCGTAAAACTTGGCTCTGCCGTCAACAGCCCCGATGACGAGGATTGGCCCTGCATTTCTGCTGACGGACGAACGCTTTTCTTCGAGTCCGACCGGCCCGGCGGGTCAGGTAGCTGGGACCTATGGCAGGTATCAATAGAGCCGGTGGTTGACTTTGACCGAGATGAAAAGGTGGACCTAACAGATTTTTGCAAGCTTGGCCAATTCTGGCTCCAGGAGCAATCTCAAGTTGACATTGCTCCGGCACCCCTTGGCGACGGTAAAGTGGATTTGAAGGACCTTGCTGTTTTTGCTGAACATTGGCTGACAGATTATCGCCTCCTGGCGCACTGGAAGCTCGACGAGACAGAAGGTAGTATCGCCCACGACAGCGTTGGTGACTATGATGGCACCCTCCATGGTAATCCGCTCTGGCAGCCTGCCGATGGTAGGTTGGCCGGGGCGCTCGAATTTGACGGAGTCGATGATTATGTTAGCACGCCTTTTGTCCTAAACCCGCAGGACGGTGCGTTCAGTGTTTTTGCATGGATTAAAACAGATGCCGAAGGACAAGTAATCATATCTCAGAGTGACGGTAGTATCGGGCCGGGAGCGACATGGCTTGGTACGGATCTGTCAGCCGGTAAACTTATGACCGGCTTGATGTCTCCACAACCCTCCCTGCTGTCGGAATCCGTTGTCACCGATGGACAGTGGCATCATATCGCCCTGGTGTGGGACGGCTCGCTTAGATACCTATATGTAGATGGAGTAGAGGTTGCTAAGGACACTGGTGCGCTGGCGGGGATGCCTTCAGATGGTGGTCTGTACTTTGGCGCCGGAAAAAATCTTGATAGATTCCCGCAAGGCGGGGTCCCAGCTAATTTCTGGTCAGGCCTGATTGACGATGTTCATATCTACAACCGCGCCGTTACGCCTTGACAAGGGTGCTGCGCTCGCACCCTTCTGCTTTCCTGCGCCTGCACTGGCGTAACTGCAGGTGCAAGCGAAAGCAGGAAGGGCGTGGCTAATTTTTCTGGCATCTTGTAATCCCATTATTAATAAGCTATTACATTCTTTTGTCATCCTGAGCGTAAGCGAAGGATCTGGCCTTAGAAAAGATTAGAGATTCTTCGCTCCACTGCGTTCCACTCAGAATGACAACAGGAAAATTGCTCTGCCGGGAAATCTGGCCACACCCAGCAGGAAGGGGGGCAGGTTTTTTCCTTGAACTTAGGCCTTAGGAAACGGTATAATTGTATAGTAGTGTCGAATTATACACATATATAATGGTGAGGCCATTATGGATAGACCACGTGGATTTACCCCGTTAGAAACAGGAATTCCCAATCGGGAAAGCGGAAGATTGCCCGAAAGACACGGGGAGGGACCCCGCTTCGCGGGAAGCCAAACAGACGTC
>CAZLIO010000078.1:0-10460 GCA_964559025.1 uncultured Pirellulales bacterium
AAAAGATTAAGAGAGAGCAAAGTATAAAGTGGAGTGGGCCCCTTTATCCCCTCCAATAAAGATTAAGTAATTTATTTGAGTAGTATATTGAGCAGTGGAGTGGGGCCTTAATCCCCTCCATAGGGGTGGGTAAAAAGGACGGACCCCCCAACGCCCTTCGGGGTTGGAGGGCTAAACAGGCGCTGCGATGAATCGTAGCGTAAATGAGGTGAGGGGTGGGCGAGTATGAGGGGACTAACAGGTATTGAGCTTGCTTTAGTGCCTTATAGGCACGTAAGGGCCTATCCGAATAAGCTCTAAGTATTAGCTCGGAATGACTCCGGACTACGATCCCCGGCCCCCGGCAGGATACCAAGTGAGTGCTTCCTGGGGTAAACTAAAGAAAAGCAAGTAAGCTAACATCGAGGGTAAACTCCATGGCAAGCAACGCCGTGTTGGCAGAAAAATTAGCCACACCATACCATGGACAATGGACAGCGGGAAGGAGCTGGGTGTTGGGAGTTTCGGTCAGAGCCTCGATTTGCTCTATACTCAGTGAAGTGTCGTAAATCACTTGAGAATTTGGGATAGATTTGGTAATCTTATGAGCGAAACAACATCAACATCCATAATGGTGCTACTCGTGCCGCAGAGCAACGATTGGGTCCACATTGGCCGCGCGAACGGCCGGATACAGGCCGAAAAGAATGCCGATTGTCATGCTGATTAGAAGCGGCAGCAGAATTCCTTGCAAAGTTATCACTGTGATCATCCCGGAAAAGTAGGTTATTAAGAGCGGGATAAGAACACCTATTCCCAATCCAATGATACCTCCCATAGTCGAGAGAACTACGGTCTCAATAAGGAACTGATAGATAATCTGCTTGCGTTTTGCACCGATGGCACGGCGGATTCCTATTTCACGAGTGCGTTCTGTTACTGAGGCCAGCATGATATTCATAATTCCGATTCCGCCTACAAGCAAGCTGATGCCGGCGATTGAACCCAGGACGATATTAAACGTTCGCTTCGTCGCCTCGGCCTGCTTGAGTAACGCCAGAGGAACGCTCACTACATAATCCTTTTTCTTATGAAACTGCTCCAGCATCCTATCGATTCCTGCCGCTACGGACTCAACTTTTTTGGGATCATCCACCTGGACAATGACCTGGTGCAATTCTACCATTTCCCGTTCGTCCCCGCCCGAAGTACGTTTCGTAAATATGTCTCCGAAGTATAGGCGTGCCACCTCGATTGGAATGTAAACATCTACCTGCTGGTCTGGAATCTGGATGTTTCCAGCCTGTCCGCTTTCGCTTTTGACGATGCCGACAATCTCGAACTGGTCTCCCCCAATGCTGATTGTCTGGCCTATGGTATGCTCTGTAGCCAGGATTTTTCGGGCGCCGAATTCGGTAAGCAAAGCCACGGGGGCTTGTTTGACCTCATCGGATGGTAAAAGCACACGCCCGGCAATGACCTCTCGGGGCACAAGTTTGAACCATTCAGGCGTCGTCCCGACAACCCGTAGTTCCATCGCTCTTTCGTGCAAACGTGAGTCCTTTCTCATGAGCTTCACAGGCGCCGTCTGTTGAATGTCGTGGAAACTCTCGGTAATCCTGTGATGATCTTCGTAGGTTAATCCATAGATGCTCATGTGGGAATGCTGGGTGCTGGTCTGCTCCTCTTCTGCAGATTTGACCGATGAGATGATTATATTGTTACTTCCGAGCTTGCGTATCTGCTCAAGTGCCTCTTTGCTGGCTCCCTCTCCGACAGATAACATAGCCACAACGCTGCCCACACCGAAAACAACACCCAGCATAGTCAAGAACGAGCGTAGCTTGTGAAGCAGCAGATTCTCGATGCCGAGCCATATATTTCGCGTGATTCTAGTTTGTCTCATCACGCACCCCTTCAATTCTGTCGATCTTTCCATCAATCATGTACAGTCGATTTTGGGCACGCTCTGCGATGGCCGGTTCATGTGTCACGATAATGATCGTTTTACCCAGCTTGTTCAAGTTAATCAGGAGCTCCAAAATCTGCTCACCCGTTGTCGAATCCAAATTCCCGGTTGGTTCATCTGCAAAAATGACATGAGGGTCATTAGCCAGAGCTCTGGCAATGGCAACTCTCTGCATTTGGCCGCCGGAAAGCTCCGTCGGACGATGACCTACTCTGTCTCCGAGCCCCACTTGCCCGGCAAGCTCCTTTGCATGCGCCGCACTTTGCGATGCGTCCCATCCCAGATAGTAAAGCGGCAATTCGATATTTCTCTGAACAGTCAGCTGAGGTATCAGGTTGAAACTCTGAAATATGAAGCCCAGGTACCTGAGCCTAAAATCGCTGAGCGAATCATCGTCGAGCTGACTTACGTCCTGACCGTCAAGAAAATAGGAGCCGGAAGTCAAGCGGTCGAGACATCCGAGGATATTCATCATGGTGCTTTTACCTGAGCCGCTGGGCCCCATGATTGCCCAGAAGCTGCCCTTATTGAACGAAACGTTAACACCGGCGAGCGCTCTGACCTGCTCTGTCCCCATTTGGTAGATCTTCTGCGCGTTCTCGAGCCTGACGATTTCCCCGTGATTGTTGGACAAAGCTTTTTCAGACATCTATTGGTTCCTTTCCGAGCCCCGAGGTCTCTGGCTTGCACCCTGCCTCTGGCCCGCTCCCTGCCCCGAGCCTGTGCCCTGAAAACGCTGCCGTATCTTTTCTCGCTCCTGGGGCGACATGCTCTCGAATCGCGCACGCAACTGTTCCATCTCTTCTGATGATGGACTCTGTGAGTTTTCTCTTCCCCTCTGTTCCTGTCCGAATCCATCGCCTCTGGCTCCCGGCGAACGCTCTGGTCCTTCCTGTGGTGGACCTGCAACATTACCCGAAGGTGCACCAGGTCCGGTTCCATTGGCCTCTTCGAGTCTCTGATTCACCCTCTGCTTTAAGATGTCGGAGCCACCAAGGGCATCGGGCGACCCGGTGCCCCCTATCTGTGAGCCAGTCTCAATAGTTGCGGCTTTCAGTGGAGGCGTCATTAAAACAACTTCCCCTTCCTCAAGACCGCTAATGATTCTGACCATTTTGTTATCATCCAAGCCAATCTCAACCTTTCGCTCCTCAAGAAGGCCGTCCTTAACAACGAAGATAGTGTGCCGCCCCGCAACTCGTATGACCGCTGGAACCGGTATATACACCGTATCCTCATACTGCGCAACGATAATCTCAGCCTTGCAGCTCATTCCCGTACGCAGCGCGCTGTCGTTGTCTTCAAGGAATATGTCCGTGAGATAGACCTTAAGGTCCGGATTCATCCACATACTTTGTGCGTCCGGCAAGGGCGCGATAGAACTGACGCGGCCCAGGAACTTCTTGCCCGGCAGGGCATCAACCGTAATGACTGCGGGAAACCCCACCCGGACTTTTTCAAGGCTCGTCTCATGAATATCCACCTGAGCTTTCGTCGATGTGGCAGTTGGCAGGTTTATCAAGTCCTGCCTTTCAGTGACTTCGACACCGATATCCATCGGCTCTCGACGGTCGAAGTGACCACGCCCTCCGGAAGTGGTTGCATAAACCACCATTCCGTCCTGAGGGGCATATATCTTCGTTTTTTCAAGCTGATCCACGATTTTCGTTAACTTCTCAGCCTGGCGCCTATACTCAAGCTCTTTTGCCTTAAGGTCCGCCTCCGCCTGTATGACATCGGCTTTGGCCTTACGCTGTGTCCTCTCGAGCGCCATATCGGCCTGGTGGACGTCGCTTTCGAACTGTTTTATATTTCGATGATAGGTGAAATTCTCCAACAACTTTTTGCTGTTCTGTGCCAGCTCCAGGTTGTTCTTGCTGCGGGTTACCGCCAGCTTGTCAGCCTGTAATTCAGTCTGCGAAATGTATTTCTCATCGTAAAGCTTCTGCGACCAGGTCAGGGTCTCATCGGCACGGGTAAGCTCCTCTTGTCTCAAGGTTATTTCATTATCAGCGGCCGTCTTTTCGTTTGGATACAGTCCCTCGTTGTATTGCTGCAGATCCTGCTGAGCGAATTCCAGAGTCAACTTGGCTACGTCGACATCGCTCTGAGCCTGATTTTTTACAACAGCGAGGGTCTCCTCGGCATTGATGTGTGCGGCCTCGGCCCTCTGAGCCTGAATGTCCTGGTCAATCATCGAGTCCTTGAGGGTACTGGCGTCCAGTTCGACCAGTAGCTCTCCTGCCTTGACCATTTTACCGTCCGGAACGAGGCTCACGATGGACGTTCTTCCCTCTACCTCGTTCCTCAGGGTGATCTGCTCGCGCGGCTGGATGGTACCGGCCTCCAGCACGCTGATGGTCAGAGGACCACGTTTGGCAACGAAGGTAGCAAGGTTGCTCATTGGATTCTCACTACCACGAAGCACCGTAAACCAAACTGCGATCAGGCAAATTAAAGCGGCCGCTATAATTGCGCCAATTGTTTTTGGAGATTTGAGTCCACGACGATTATTTTTTGCATTATTTTTTAACATTATCAATAACCTCCGGCGAGAACTCCCGCCACAAACCATTTGCATCGACTTGAAGCACCCCCATGTCGCTTTGGAGTAAAAGCTCAGTAATTCTATACGTAATCACGGCTGAAGTCAATGAGTTTTGAGCCGCCAGCAGCGCATCCTGTGCTTCCAACAGGTCCCGAATCTGCGCTCGCCCGGCTTCGAGAAAGAGGTTGCTGCTTTTGACCCTTTTTTGTGCGACAACCACCGATCTCGCCTGGATTTTGAGGCTTTCGCGTGACTCGAGCAAGCTGCGCAAGTCCCTGCGAATAGACAGCTTGATTTGATCTTCCAGCGTCTGGACGCTCCTCACTGCTCTTTCCAGGTCAATCAAGCTCTTTCTGTATTCATTGCGCTCACGCGTCCTTTCTAAAGGTAAGTCGAGGTTGAGCAATCCGGAATAGCGACCATCATCGAACCGCAGTCTCGCATTATCGCTTGTCGCTGACCCAACGCTCCTGCCCTCACCAAGATTGGCGGTCCCGAGAAGCGTAAGCTCAGCCCCCAGAGCATCGGCCCGGACTACGACCTGCCTCTGAGCATCGTAGACTCCCCCGGTTGCAACCTGTAAGTCGAGCCTGTTCTCCAGAGACAACTGAGTTGCTACAGACTCATCAATCTCCAAGGGACCGGCATCTTCATCACTCGGCGTCATAAGCTCAACATCTGCGTCCGCCGGTGGAGGCTCCTGGTCCTCACCACTTCCTTCTTCCTGTAAAATCTCCCTGACCAATTCCTCCGCGGGTTGTCGGAACAGATCCAGGTCGTTCGTATCCGGCTCAATCTGAGCATCTGGTGGAAGGCCAAGAGAATTCTTAAAGGTATCAAGTTGATTTTTATAGCGTTCCGTTGCTGATATCCAGCCGTTACGCGCTCCAAGCTCGCTTTGAACCGCCTGGTCGGCCTGAAACTCCGATAGTCGGCCGGCATCGGCTGTTCGGCGGGAGAAGCGGGTTAATCGAATCTTACTGCGGTAGTTATTTTCCGCATTTCTCACTTGATCAAACTGCCGCAAGACATTGAGGTACTCTCCGGCTATTTCCACCGCGAAGGTACGCTTGAATCGTTCAAATTCATAAATCCTGTACACGACATTCCGTTCTGCCTGGGTGAGGGCCTCAGTGATTATGTGTCTGCCGGAACCCCGCAGCAATGGGATAGAGACAGTCGCATCCGCTTGCAGGCCCAGTGAAGAAGCCCCCCCCTGAGTCAGCAAATTCGCCAGGTCAATCGCCAGCGATGTGCTTAAATCCACTCCGCTCTTCAGTGCTCGGCTCACCGCCACCGCCGCACTGTTCTCGGTACCGCTCACCGTGCTGTTACCGGTGCTGTCTGTACTAAACAAGCTCTCGACCTGACTAAAGAAGGTATTACGAAAGGCATCACGCTGAAGGTCCAAATCCAGCGCCTCCCGAAAGACATCTTCTTTGTTTCTCTGGTACTCAAAACTATTTCGGGCTCCTACTTGCAGGGCCTGTATCAACGAAAGCCTGACCGGCTTGTTCGGTTCGACGGATAAGTTAGGGTCAACATCCGAAGTAACAGCTCGCGGATAGTCTTCTTCCGGCCAGTATTTAACAGGCTTAAGCTGGTCTGTCCCGAGCGATGCCTCGTTCGAATAGAGCAAATTCTGTTCACTCATCAGGCGACGGCGAAGAATATCACTCGGGCGCTCAATCGTAAAATCCTCCACGTTTCCTATCGCCTCACGCTGCTTTTGCTCGATTATATTATACGCTGTCTTGTCCGCTTCCTGCCGATACTCAGCGGGTGCTTTGCACCCGGCCAGGCCCAATAGCGCAACATATACCAAGACCAACAGTGCCGGCACAGCCGGCTTTGAGCCGACAGCACGCACAAACAATCTGCCATTTCTTCTAACAGCCGTATTTCTTTGTTCAATCTGCACAAACACCTCTATAAACGCTGATTTTTCATATTTGCAAAGACCATTACCGTAATATTATATGGGCAACAGGTCAATCTCTATTTATGCCCCTTTTCGCATTGGTAGAATTAGCCTGTACTTATATAGACGGATTCATAGGTGCCTTTTATTGCGATTCTTAAGAAAATTTATAAAAACATGGAGAAAGCTTGATTTGTAGGAAAACACAGAAAACAACAAGACAACTTCCTATGCCGAGATTAGTTCCCAGAATCGGTTTAGCGTGAGGACTAAAAGAGTTTACAGGGAAAACCCTGATGCCTACAAGGGAAAGACCCAAGTTGTTTTTTGCAGATTTGTACAGTAATGATAGATGGCCTATGCCTATAAGCAGGGTATATCCAGACGGACTGCGAATAGATTTGCCTGGCTCTGTAAAATTGAGACAAATAAACGACTCGGATGGACATACGTCGTGAATAAACCCATAAAATCAATATCGGATAAGACAGACTATGTCGGACCTGACAAGAAGACTGAACACATGAATGCTATGTGTGTTAGGCGACATTTTCCTTGGGGGTTTGGAAGGAGGTGAACGATATGAGATGATTTATGGATATAGGGGAAAAAAGTAAGGGGTTTTATGGCTGGTGGATGCCCTTACCTTAAGAGAAAGTCACCAGCTAAATTTTAGAAATAAAAGGAGTAGAGTATCATGGCTAAATTAATGACAGAATTTAAGAGCACGAAGCCAAATCCCGATGAGAAACACCTCAAAGCGCTATGGCAGGCCGAGCTCGAGTGCTTCAAAAACTCCCTTGCCGCGGAAAAAGAGGCAGCGCAGCTGAAGAAAACCAACGTATTGCCGGTAGTCAAGGGAAGCGGTCTGAAAGAAGCAGATATCACGAAGCTACTCGCAAAAGGCAAGAACCTCTCCAAAAAGACCCAGAAGGCAGCCGAGCGTCTACTGACGAAGCCAGCCGTCAACATGAATCTTCTGCACCGCCAAGATCTGAAATTAGCGAAGGACAACGCAAAGCTTATAAATCCACGAGGTAATCCATCATGGTCCGGTTACATTTGGAATCCCAGCTATGGCGGTTGGTGGAAGAACTGGAATGGAGAGTCGGAGGAGGTTCCCGTTATAAGTTTCAATTTTGGTGCTAAGAGTTTCGATCCTCAAGCCCAGGCGTGGGGAGAAGGATGGTATGATGGAGACTGGAGCAAATTGCACGGCTATTTCGCATACACGTTAAAACCGCCGTCATACGGCCATCTGCACATCTATACGTATCCCTGGTTGCATGGGTACTATAATATGTACTCGGACGACGAATGGTATAACAGCGAGTATGCCCGCGCCGATCTCTACACCTGGGTCGATGCTTACCAGCACTTCTGGAGGGCCAGACAGTACCGTCTTATCTTCAGTATGGGAGGTGACGAGCTTCACCCAACGCGGTATGGTCGCATCGATGGGCAGTATGCCAACTCCTATTACGCCAACGTAGGTGCAACCGACACAGTGACAATCAGAGTCGGCGTACAACTATATTGCTACGCGCGGGCCAGCGGCGGTCGCTCCAAACTTGACTTCCGGGCAGGGGCCGCCAACTTCGTTCATATCCCCTACGTCTACTGGTACTTACACCATTAAAAGTTCAGCGAAGCAAAGTTTCGCTTAGTGATAAAGAAATGGGTTGATTTAGTTATGAGATGAATAGGCGAAGGTTATACGTCAACCAGTTTCAGATAAATAATACCAATTGCATTTAATTACTGCGTTTCTTGTGTTTGGCACAAAAGGGTGGCGGCCTCAAGCGTAGCTTGGGGATTGCTCGCTGCTCTTTATGTAAAGCGCAACTTTTAATTACATTTGGTATAAGATTGCATTGGAAGGAGATTCTTATCGTTCACAAAGTTTCCGCAATGTGGCACGCGGGTGTTTGCGTAAGGCGGACTCAACAAGTGGTCGTAAATACCGCGGCGCAGCGCCCCCGGCCGTTTTTTGCACGGCGGCAAGAGGGGAAAGGAGGTGGTAACCTGACATACAAACTCGATGTATTCAATGAAACATATCCCCGAAGGTCGTCAAACACCTTCACAAGAAAGGAGCATAAAAATGGAAGAAGAGAACCTTTCCGATTACGAAGAAGAAATTGAAGAGACCGAAAAAGCCGAAGTCGTCGAAGCGCAGGTGGAGAAGGCCAGCAAGATTGTCGCTAAGAAGCCGGCCCAAGAGCAGCCAATAGAGGAAGCTGCCGAGAAGCGCCCGAAGAAACTACCCCATGCCCGCGAGCGGGCGCAGTTCCGTGCGCTGCTCATGTCCAACCCCAACTACTTCGGCAATCTAAAGGTCAGCCCCTTCGAGCCGGTGCTCAGCATTAAGACCAACACCACCTACGAAGAGGTCGGCTGCGTCGGGTTCCAGCCGCAGTTTGACCGCCTGGAAACGGTGGTTTACATCAAGCAGCCATCCGGCTATGGCGGGGACATCTGTTCCCCAGGTACGCAGGAGTACGTACGCTTCTACATGTCCACCGATAACGGCGCCACCTGGGATGACCTGGGCCTGACCGGCTTCACCGCCTACGACATTCCGGAGGGCACCCAGGGGCGCAAGCAGCTGGAGTACGCCGTCACCCTGGACATCGACCCCAGGAAGAAGTTCTGCTTCTTCGAAAACCTGCCGCTGGTGCGGGCGATCCTGTCCTGGAACGTCCCGCCGCCGCCCGGCGTCCCGAACTTCGTCCCGGTGTGGGGCAACATCCACGACACCATCATCCAGATCGACCCCCTCCGCTTATTCGTCATCAGTGACCTGCTTGAAGTGGTAAAAATCAAGCCCGTTCCGCAGCTTGCCAAGGTGCTCGATTTGGCCGAGCCGGTGCAGGCCGCTGAGCCTAAGGCCCTGACGCTGGCGGAGCTCAACGAACTGTACAAGGACAAGGGAGTAGAGGCGCACCGGTTCGCCCTGACGGAGCTGCAAAAGTTCATCAGCCAACCGACCCTCAGCGAGACCCTGATGGCCCCTGGAGGCCAGGGTCTGTTGCCCGAACTGGAGATCGACTGGTCGAAGATCGGCGAGCTGCTGAACCCCACCGACGGCAGCACCCGCTATGAAGAGCTGGAGTGCATTGGCCTGGATCCCAACCTTGATATGTTAGTCGGCGTGATCCGCGTCAAGCTGCCCACCGGCTATTCCGGCAACCTGTGTTCCACCGGGAGTCGGGAGTACGTCACCTTCTGGGCAGATTTCAACAACAACGGCATCTTCGAGACCTGCCTGGGGACCACCTCGGTTAATGTCCACGACATCGAGAGTATGCCCAAAGAGGGGCTGGAGTACGCCGTTTTCCTGCCCGTGGACCTGAGCAAGCACCGCAAGCCGTGTCAGGATGGACCGGTTGTGGTGAGTATCCGCGCGATCATGTCCTGGCAGGTGGCACCGCCTTGCTTCAATCCGAACTACGTCCCGGTGTGGGGCAACCGCCAGGAGACTCTGATCCACATCAAGCCTGGCCCCACTGTGATGCCCGGCACCCACTACCCCATCATCCAGACCGTAGGCAGCATGGATGTGGGCGACATCAATCTCATCAGCGGCCTGGCCAACGGTCCTGCCGTTCTGGCCGGATTCACCGCCCAGGATAGCCCCTTCGGCGGCGTGGTGATCATCACCGGGCACATCGGCAACGCGCCGGACATCAGTATGGGCGCTACCAAGCTGAAGTACCGAGTCGAGGTGAGCGACGACGGCGGCCTGAACTGGCAGAAGGTGACCAACTCGTTCACGCTCAAGCGTGACCAACTGCTCAACGGCCTCTGGAGCGATCTGCCTAAAATCACGCAGATGGTCGATGGGGACGGCTGGTACGAGTACCAGGAGGACCTGACGAACGGTCCGGGGAACGCTATGATCTTCCCCGTCGGCAACTTGCTGGCGCGCTGGAACACCGGCGGACTGAGCGGGGTGTGGAAGCTGCGCATCCGCGCCAAGGATCCCGCTGCCCCGGGTCCGGTTTGGACAAGCAACGTGGTCACCGTCAAGCTGGACAACA
>CAZLIO010000079.1:0-8532 GCA_964559025.1 uncultured Pirellulales bacterium
TTCTTCACTTCGTTCAGAATGACAAATTGACTTATGTTATTATCAATAAGAGGCTTATAATTAATATTCAGCTCAAATCGGCCAGTTTGAGTAAGTTAGTAATTGCTCTAAATTGAATTCTTTCCGATTGGCTTATGATAGCTTCCCACAGATGGAGGGCGTTTTTTATTTTCTTGCTAAGGCGGTAGGGAGAAAGCTCTGAACCGGCCAAATCCGCTGTGAATGTTCATTTCTGCATGAACTCGATACACGAAACTGACCTGTACGGCAGGGCTACTGTCAGAGTCTTGCCGTCAAAATGTATATCTCTCTGAGTTATCCGGCCGATCTGTCTGGGCTCATCAGGTTCAGGGACATCGTTAAGGCGCCCTTCCAAAACATAGTGTGCCGCACGGCCCTCAAGGCGACCAAAAGCAGAAACATCGATTGTAACATCCTTCGATTGTTCAAAGCTCCGGTTGATGGCATGAAAATAGATGCGTCTTTGGCCTGCTGTGGCCAGTGCGTCAATGTAGGCGACCTTTTCTTTTGGCCTAATGCCACCCATTTGATATGGCTGTTTATATGTTGGAACGTTCCTGCTCACCAGAGCGAGCAATTTCTCTCCGTGGTGCTTCGAGTAGAACATAGTTACCTGGCCGGAAGGCATATAGAAAGGAGGGACCTTACCTTTCGCATCTGCTTTTATGCTCGTGATGCCCCAGGAGTTACCTACGAGCATAGATTGGCAGCCCAGCTCAATCACATCCGCCGCTCGCATAAAAGCGTGCAGGTATCCGGCAGCGCCAAGCCCCTTGGCGAAGCTCGAATTCAATGCCGGTTTGGAGCCGTCTCGCCTCCACCAGCCGTTCCAATTCCATTCGGTCACCGCAACCTTATAGCCGAGCCTTCGTGCGGTATTTATGCCGGGGTGGTTAATAATCGACCGACCATCTGTATCGAACCATGTTACAGCTACCCAGGCACGCCAGATTTCGTCGGTGGAAATCTCATGTATTGGGACTTCTTTAACGTTTTTCACCACTTTCGTAATGGCCCATGGTGAATAGAAATGTGTGGCAAAATAGGACACCTTGTCCCCCAGTTGTTCGTGTACCTGTCCGACAATCCCGGACATATTGCCATCGTGGCCATCGACGATAATTTCAATAGAAGGGTCTACAGACCGCATCGCTTCGATGTATGCGGCCAGACATTTAACGTAAAACTGAGGTGCCGCATCAGACAAAATCTGCCTCAACTGCTTTACGAAAGCCCAGGTTTCATTACCGATTTGAAAATATTTCACTCTATAGGGTCCGGCCCGACCATTTCCGGCTCGCAGGGACGGCCAATTGTACATACCTTCCGGAAGCTTTGCTCCAACAGGTGCGTTGCAGTAAGCAACTAATGCCGCCGCGTGCATGGCAGCTTCTTTCAGGGGCTTTTTCTTGAGCAGAGCATCTCGGAAATTTACTACGAGGATAGCTTCTGCATCAACATCTTCACAAAATTGAAGGAACTCATCATAGCCAAAGTTATTTGTCACCTTGTGTCCACGATGGCCGGTGCTGACAGGTCGCTGAGCCGCTCGGCCTGGTACGTTATCGACCATATCGCGCCAATCCAGGAAATCCACATCGGTTCCACCGGGGAATCTGATAACCGGTATTTCCATTTCCTCTAATAGCTTCAACACACGGGGTTGGAGTTTCCGTGTGCCGGGAATTCGTGCCCCCTCGACACCAATCTCACCCCAGCTTGGCCTCTCCATAAACTGGCCGAATATGCGTGGGTCAATCTTATGGAGAACCTCTCTCTTTATACTAAACGAAATGTCCGCCGAATCTGCACTTTGATGTGCGGACGCGAAGACCTGCAACTGGTATACACAAAGAATAAAACATATAGCAACTAAATTTGCCGGATGTGTTTTAAACTTGCTTCTCATATCGCTTACTCCCTCGCATTGAACGATGACTTGTTAATCCGCCCACGGCGGACAAATTCAGCAGAAGTTGTCGTTGTGCATTATAACGTTAGGCGGGAAATCTTGCAATTGATTCAAAATTGAGCTTCATGCCTCTCGTGCATCCACCACCTATATATGGAATCCGCCAAAGGCGGATTCAAACTGAGTCGTTCCAGGCAAAAGGTTGTAAATCCATAATCAGCGGTAGTAGGACCAGTGACTTCTTTTCACTAATAGTCTCTAAAGGTTCTCATCCATTGAGGCCAGTCGGACGATTGAACGCCGCCGGCTGTCGTCCAGGGACCCTGAGTATCAAAGTTGCGGTGCCAATTGAACGTCCAAAGCTCCTTCAGATCTACCTTCCTCACATTAAGATCCAGAAAAACGGCATTTATGGCGCCCTTGTGCCTGTTGATGCAAACTAAGTGCATTTCATTTGTAACGATGCCATCGACCTCAGGCGGGCCTTGTGTGTAGTCACAGTAGGTGTCCCAGACTACACAGTCAAAAAACATCGGTATGTTGTTTGCCCGTTTTTGCTCTCGATTTCTCCAGAAGTTTTCAGCAGGTCGATCGCCGAGCCATTCATCCATGCCATAGCTGCCGTAATCGTCACCCGGCTTTTCCGCAAAGTCAGTCCAGCCTCCTCCTTCCGTTCTCCATCGCCAGGCACCGAAAGGCACCTTGCCTCCGTCAGTATAAGGTTTTTTTGCCGACGGACACAAGGTCAACGCCCCCCGGTCCTTGTAATACGGTCGCAATTTTTCGGGCCAGTCTCCGGAGGCTTCGGCACCGCTCGGAAACTTTCCCCCGGAGTCCTCGAGATACATATGCCAACAATAGGACCATTGTTTGATGTTGGACATACAGGCAACAGCCTGTGCCTGTTTCTTTACCCTTTGCAGCGAGGGCATCAATATCGCCAATAACAGGGCGATAATGGCAATGACCACCAAAAGTTCTATTAGTGTAAAGCCGTTTCGTTTGCACATATCAGTTCCCTTTCTCTTTCGATAAATTTCCTTCCAAACCAACAATTTTCGCCAGACATGATGGTTTTCGTGCTCGTATGCTTGTTTGCCGTGATTATAACACACTCATTCGTGGTAACGCAAGCTTTTATTGGCAAATTAGGGCAGGAAGTTAGCGTGGGCGCCGGCAATCCGCCTTTGGCGGACTCTATAGAGTTTTGAAACATAAAAAAAGCAGGCCGAGAAGTGGAGGAAAGAAAGAGTCTAATTCGGCCCGCTCATATTCTGTTCCGGTTTATTATGTGGTTGGCAACAAGTGCCGGATGATTATGCGCAACCCCCGTGCTTTCTTGCGAAAGCAAAAAGGGGTGCTTTTATTACTCTGAAGGTATGATAGTAATCTATTCTGAGCCCTCGAATAAGCTTATAAGTCGAAGACCCCTTCCAACAAGGGCAGGCGTATGTATCCATATCACAGTATCTCCCTACTTCTTTTCTTTATCACCCATCATTTATCCCTCTCTCGGCTATGTTTGGCCGCAGGTTAGCTCAACACCAGCTCCTTCGAGTACCTTAGTTAACGGATTTCCTTCCCACTCAAATTTCGCTCGTTTTAAGCATATCCACCCGTTTGTCTGGGGTACATTCTCCTCATCAAGCAGAATAAAAGGAAACTCCGGCGCACACTCCCTTAGCCGGTTAAGTGCTTCATCGCTGATGTTTTTCAATATTTCCGGCTCAATAAGCACTAAAGGTACATACACTCCGCACGTTGGCAAAGTCTCCAATTCTTCGATAATTTCCTCTACTGTTTCACAAGAGATTGAACTGTAACTTTCATCTCTCAAACAGCTTCTTAGCCAGGCGACGTTAAATTTGTTTTCGCCGGCGATTATGATTATTTCCTTCATCGAATCAACCTTTTCAAGAATGACATCTACTTCTGCCTACCGGATTTTTAATGAGTCGTATGCCCAGAAGATGAATATATAGTTTTGCTTAGCATTAATATATGTATCGGAATGTGGAAAGCATAAGTGTATCAGGAAATCTCTGTATTTGGGGTGCGAAAAACATGGAATCTGCAATAAAATTGAAACATGCATGGATTAATAACGTGGATGTAGGTGACAGTATACAAAGAAGTGGAGACTGGGAGGTGACATAAAATTGGAAAAAGTTTTCAACTGTGCTCTACGTTCTTAGACACCTGCAATCTTGGGCGGCTATTCGGATATCTCTTGGACAAGCCTGCATCCGGCAATTGTAAGTTTACTTCGTGGCAGAGTAAACGGTCCTGGATGAAGACCAGATTAGAGGCTCAATGATGATTTGGAATCCCCATAATAAATGGTTAAAAATCAAGCGTGGTTATACCTTCGTTAATCGCATACTTGGTGAGATCTGCTACATTGTGAATATCTAATTTTTGCATAATTTGACGCCGGGTTGATTCGATGGTTTTTATACTTACATTTAAGTGCAATGCAATTTCTTTGGTGCTTTTCCCTTCTGATATCAGTTGGAGCACCTCCCGCTCCCGGGGAGTCAAAACAGCAGAGGCTGATTTGTCTGATATCGACAAATTACTCGCGAAATCATGGGCCATGATTCCCGTTATCTTAGAGCTCAAATATACTTCGTTCGCAACAGCAGCTTTAATTGCCCGAATCAGGTCGTCATGAACCTTCGTTTTCAATATATAACCCGAAACACCGGCTTTGAGCATATCTATTACAAATTGTCTTTTATGATGCATTGACAGGACGATAACTTTAGTGTCCGGGATTTCTTTGCGGATCCTTCGTGTGGCCTCAATACCATTCATATCCGGCATGGAAATGTCCATAACGACGACATCCGGTCTTAGCTCGCAGGTCAAGTTGATCGCCATACGTCCATTCACCGCGTCACCAACTACTTCCATATCAGGCTGCTCTTCAATTAAGCAACGCAGACCATATCGTACAATTTCATGGTCATCTGCCAATAGAATTCTTATGCTCATATCAACCTTGTGTTCACATAGATTTTGCCTTTGACGGCGCTACTAAGACAACTTGTGTCCCATGGTTCGGTTTCGATTTAATGTCAATATATCCTCCAATGTGGCTCAAGTGTTCTTTTATACTGAAAAGCCCATAGCCGCATTTTTTGTCTCTGGAAACGCCTGCCTGAGACAATTCGAATCCAACTCCGTCATCATCAACGCAGATTTTTATTTTGTCCTCTTCCCATTGAAGGGAAACTTTGATATTTTGTGCCTTGCCGTGCTTCACTGCATTGACCAGTAGTTCTCGTACGCTCCTAAAAAGAAAGCCACTGATATCCTCACTCAATGATTTGGGGGCACCCTCAGATTCAAAAAAGGTTGAGATGTTATGTTTTTGCTCTATCTCTTCACTAAGCCACTCCTTTACAGCTGCCTCTAAACCTAACTCGTAAAGAGTAGGTGAGCCTAAATCGTAAGTCAAGGTTTGTGTCTCCTCAATAACCTGATCAAGCATGTTGCTAATTTTTTCCAGGTGTTTGCCGGAATCAGCCGATGTCGTTGATGATTCCAATTCATCTAATTTCATTTTTGCGAATACCAGGGGTTGTACAATGCGGTCATGCAATCCTGTGGCAATGCTTCGTCTTTCACGCTCTTCGGTTAATGACAATTCCGAAGCCATCGACTGGAGCTTCTGCTGATACTCTTGAAGTTGTTCTTCCGCCCGCTTGAGCTCGGTGATGTCTCTGATTGTACCTGCTATGAACTTTTTTCCAGTTCGAGAATCTGTGAATGGTGATTTCTTGGTTGAAATCGTATGTAATTCGTCGTGCCATGTAATTTCTTCTTCATTTATAATCGTTTCCTGAGTTTGAAATACAAGATTGTCTTTCTCCCAAAACACATCAGCTTGTTCCTTGGGGAAAAGATCGTAGTCACTTTTCCCGATAAGTTCTTCCCTGGGGAGCCCCATTACTTCACAGGCAGCGTCATTTAATATCACCCATCGGTGTTGCTCATCTTTTACAAAAAAAGAATCATCAAGAGCATTAATTGTATGGGCAAGGAATTTCTTAGACTGTTCTAATTCCTCCTCCGCGTGCTTGCGTTCAGTGATGTCTGTTGCCGTGGCAATAATACTTTTTGCGTTGCCCTGGGCATCTTTTATTAAACTCCAGCTCATCAAGATGGGAAATCTTGTCCCATCCCTAACTATAGCAACCATCTCAATGTTTCGAACAAGACCTTCGTTCATCAATCTTGGAATAATTTCTTTCTCAACCCTCTGATTTTCTTTTTTGGAAATAATCCCAAGCTCGATTGCTTTTTTTCCGACTACCTCTTCCCTTTTATAGCCCGAACGTCTCTCAAATTCGCTATTGACCTGTCGAATTGTCCCATCAAAATCCATAATCGTGACCCCAGCAGACATTCCTTCGATCGTCTCTACTGCCATTCTCGTTACTGCTGCTTCTCTTTCCATTTTCTGCAGCCGTTTCTGCGGCGTGATATCCCTCAAGATTGCTATAACATTCAGAGGATTGCCCATCGCGTCTTTTTGTAAACTCACTGAAGCACTAACCGTCAGCTCTTCTCCGTCTGCCCTTCGAACTCTAACCTCAACAGGTTTGGAAAGGCCGTTTTGAACTATCGCCCTAAACACTCCTAACATCTTTGGAATGTCTTCCTCCGGGTCACAAAAAACTTCCCTTAATTCACTAAAGTTTCTTCCTAAGAGTTCATTTACAGAACTATGACGGAACATTTTTAAGTGAGCTGGATTGCAGGAGATTATCTGCCCATCCGGATTAAGAACAATAACTGAATCAGACATTGCGTCAACAACAGCCGCTCTTTCCTGCACTGCAGCTATCCGCTCCTCCTCTGCCTTCATACGCTTCAGAGAAGTAGCAACCAGATTGGCAAAAGCTTCAAGCATCTCAATTGAAAGTAAAGGCTTTTTTTGAGGCATCAAAACCGGCATCGTACCTATAATTTTGCCGCCATAGTGTAACGCCAGCCCATATACATCACCAATTTTCAGAACCCTTTTGAGGGTGTTGACCACGGCTCTCGGAATAGTACCGAACATCAATTCGTTTAGCCCTTCCAGCCTCTTTGCTTTCTCCGATAGCATCTGCTCAATATCGCGAGGCTCCAGAGGAATTCGGAGCTCTTTGACTTTCCGGCCGAGTATCTTATTTGCTGTGATAAGAAATTTACTATCTGTGGAAATATGTTCTACCTTAAGCTCCTGCCTCTGGGCATCGTAACTTATTATGCCTGTAAAGAGGGCCCCGGTAATACTTTTCAACTTTTCACAGACAAGTTTGTAAATGTCGGCCGTGGAAGACGCAACTGCCAGTTCTATCGCCATTTCGTTCATGATTGTTAGCTCTTCTGTCCGTTTCTGTAGTGCCTCCTCCGCCTCCTTGCGCTCGGTGATGTCTTGAATGATACATATACCCACCACGTATTTCCCTTCGTTATCTTTTACTCCTGCAACATTTATTTCAACGTCGATTATCTCGTTGTCCTTTCTGACCATCTTGAATTCTTTGTGGTGGGCAAAACCATCAACTAATATTTCGTTAAGGCAGGCCCTTGCCTGTTGCATATAATCCGGATGGAATATCTTCACTATAGACTGTCCTGCAACCTCATCTTTCTCATAGCCGAGAAGCTCCTTAATCCTTGCATTGCAATCTAAAATGATCCCATTTCTGTCCACCGTTGTGATGAGACCGGCGGCAGTATTGAAAATCGAACGGTACTTCTCCTCACTCTCTCTCAAGGCCTCTTGTGCCTTTTTGCGCTCGGTGATGTCGACACAAGCGGCCTGTACGGCAGGATTGCCTTGGTACTCAATCCGACTGGCATGTATCTCCAACCAACATATTGTTCCATCCTGGCGAATTCCACGAATCTCATAGCGCTCGGGCAAGCGTTTGCCCCTGAGCCGTTCCTGGTGTCGGCTCCAGACGAGCGCCCGATGCTCTGGATGCACACGTGCTTGCACTTGTTGGGAAGACGCGGCCAGCATCTTGTCCAGCGCGTAACCGGTGATCTCGGTCATAGTTTGGTTGGCAAAGACAACACGCCCATCCTGGAAGATTGCAAGCCCCTGCAGTGAATGGTCCACCAGCGTGCGATACGCCTCCCCCGCCTTCTTGCGCCCGGTGATGTTTTCTACAATCGTGGCAAGTTCATTCGCTATTCCCACAAGATACCGAATCAGATCCTCACTGAAGGCCCGGGGGCGTGTACTATAAACCAAAAACGCTCCGACACTTTTGCCATCTATAATGAGTGGAATCGCCTGGTTCGAACGGTATCCATATTTAAGGGCTAATGGACGCCATTTTTCGAAGTCTTTATCGTGCTCAAGATCGGCATACCCAAAAGGTTCTTTGTTTACAATCGCAAGACTCATGGCATATTTAGCATCTTTGCTGTCATCAAGCTCAAGCCGCAATCCATCCAGATATTTTTCGTATTTTCCAGCCCACACCTTGGGGATGATTACCTTCTCATCCGGTCGTAACTCACCATACCAGGCCATGTAATAACCGAAATTCTTAACGAATAAATCCGCTGTCTTTTGAAGCATCTGTTCA
>CAZLIO010000079.1:8632-10399 GCA_964559025.1 uncultured Pirellulales bacterium
CTGTTGCCCTTTATAAAAGCTGGTCACCGTGCGTATCTGTTATATTATTTTTCCCACTACCGACCTTTGTTGCCCGGGGACACTTATATATACTGTATACTAAGTCTTGCACTAACAATCAAAGAATTAGTTTGTTTTTGTATGTTTTTCTCGAGCAGAAAATAGGCTGTATGATATCCCTCAAAACGAGTACGTCCTGTAAATGACCTTTGAGGCGTTATAAATTAAAGCTGATAGCCTTTCTCGCATTTGAGCCGACAGGCAGCTCTAATTGGCGATGCAGAATAGTGTGTTGGCGGTGCGGATGAACAACCGGCCGTCAGCGATGGCGATTGAGGCCTGGATTGGTTTATCTTCCATATCGATTCGCGAAAGGACCTTGAACCGGCCATCATCGGCGGCAAGAACAACGGCCTCGGCGGCTTCGCTAATGCAGTAGAGCTTATCATCCCCGGCAGTGACAGATGCCCACCATGGAGTGCTGCCGCCGAGCTTGCCCTGCCATTTTTGCCGGCCCGTAACGGCATCGAGGCAGGTCAGGACTCCACCTTTTCTGTCACCAAGGACATAGATGCTGCCTTTGTAGTAAAGAGGAGTACTGACATCCGGCGATGAGCCGTCAAATATCCAGGCGATATTTTCATTGGTGAGAATACCCTCTCGGCCGCTCTTGAGTGCTAAAAGACCCTGACCGCCCCTCGGCGGGACACCAAAGACAAGCCCTTCGCCAGTGACCGGTGAGGAGATGTTACGTCCTCTTTTGCTCTTTTGCTCGGCGTATTCATAGCGCCAGAGCTCTTTGCCGGTTACCGGGTCATTGGCCGTAACGTAGTCACCGCCTATGACGAGAATTTCGACACGTCCGGAATGTTGAAAGAGTATCGGTGAGCTATAGGAGTCGAGCGACTCGTTCACAGCATCGGTCTTGCGAGGCTGCTTCCAGATATTTTTGCCTGTTTTGGTATCCACCGCCAGTATGAATGCATCGAGAGTCGTGCTCTTGGGAGAGCGATAGGCCGTATGGCGCCGCTGGATGAGGATATAAAGCTTGCCGTCGTAAAGCAGCGGGCTTGAGCTGTAGCCGTACTTTATCGAGATGTTGCCGTATTCGGCCTCGAGATTGCGCGACCAAATGACGTTTCCCTCATAGTCCAGCCCGGCCAAATCACCGGTGCCGTACATGAAATACACATATCTGCCGTCAGTCACAGGTGAAGGCGTGGCCGGATTATTTCGGGGCACCTTTCGGCTGGATTCTCCCAGCTTTTTGCGCCAGAGCTCCCTGCCGCTTCGGGCGTCAAGGCACAGGGCAAGAAGATTGTCGCTGTCTCTATCTGTCGAGCTTACAAAGACTTTGCCATTGGCGATGATAGGGGTGGCGGAACTGTGGCCGGGAAGAGAGGCAATCCAGGTGACATTCTCCGTCTTGCTCCAGGTCGCAGGCAGGTTCTTCTCGTCGCTTGAGCCATTCAGAAACGGGCCTCGCCAGTGGGGCCAATCGCCGGCCAAAACCCGCGTACCCACAAGCAAACCAATAATCATTATCACTGATGATGCTCTTCTGTTTATCATTTCTGTCGCCCTAATTGTCAGGATAAATCCAGCCGATACGCTGCGGCAAACTCAATATGCATAAAACAAACTTCCTCACAGCTCCTCCGTGAGGTCAAATATTAGCGGAACTGTAACTGAATGAGACAACTCTTTCAATAGTGCGGTTTAGCCATTTCCTATGCGGCAAAAAGGCCATAGGAAACGGTTTCAATT
>CAZLIO010000080.1:0-10396 GCA_964559025.1 uncultured Pirellulales bacterium
TTTAGGCACTTCAAACTTTTGTCACTTCATAATGGTATTATTCGCGTTCGGTCAACCAGGGCTGAGCGGGCTCAGGATGTTCTCCGGTCTTTGGCGTAGCCATAGTAACGGGGAACGTGGCCGATATTTTTTGAGAGCCTCGAACAACCCGGCCCAGTGTTTCTTTTGTTACTCTAACAGGCTCCCGTACCAGCTCCGGGACACTGTAGGTCCAGAGGCAGGAGTCGTAATAGGTCGGGTCTTTCTGCGGCAGCAGCAGGGGCTTATACGCCTTGCCTTGTTGGTCAACGTAGCTAATGTAGGTTCTTGTAAAAACGCCATTTTGTCTTTTACTGCTGAAAGCTATCCATCGGCCGTTACTTGAGAAGCTATGCCAGGATTCACTTTTGTTGCTGTTGATTTGAAGCCGGCGGTATTCATACCTGCCGGTTTGTCCAGCACTAATTGAGCCTGGGCTCACCCCGTTAGAGGCCCGAAGGGAAGAGGCTTTAACGGGGCTCACGGCTAATTGGTGCTGGAGGGCTTCGAGGTCTATCATGTACAGGTCGCTGCTTTGCTGGTAAACGGGGAAGCAGCCATAATTGCACATACAAAATAAAAGCCAGCGTCCATCGGGGCTGATACGCGGCAGGAGAATGCTCAGGCCTGTATCCTTAGCTGAGAGGACGGTTTCCAGCTCGCCCCACTTATCGCGGTCGATGTCGTAACTTATTCGAACCAGGTCGTACTTGATTTCGTCGAAGTAATCAGGAATAACATTGCGGTCCGACCACGATAGCGGTGCGCTGCAGAAATACAGGTAACGACCGTCCGGCGACCATGTGGGATAAGTTTCGAGCCGGTCCTTTTTGGAAATCTGAGGCGAAGTCTTTATGGTTTGGGAGTCAACCAGGTAATAAGCAAGCAGGGAATCAAGGTCAATCACGTCACGGACCTCAGTTCTGGCCGAATGAAAGAACTGCTGCACCATATTTACGGAATATGCCGCGACCCGGCCGGTTGGATGCCACGATGTATATCCGAATTTTGCCCCAATCTTGTTGACTACGCCGTCTTCGAGAAGCAGTACGGAGCTGCCGTATACCGCGCTGCGGATGCCGATAAACATTTTGTCGGTGCGATTGTTGCAGAATGTGTGACAGTTAAGACAGCCATGATTGAGATATCCATTGTCTAATACGAGTGATTCATCAAAACTATTTAGATTGCGCTGGTAGATGCCCATGTCCCTCCAGATTCGATGCCCCGGCCGAATCTTTCTGTATACCAGAAACGCATCTATGTCTTCATTGGCGATTTTATTAGTAATGGAGGAAAAACGGTTCCATTGGTCGTTTGCCATCTTCACAAAGACATCAAAACTTAACTGTTCTCCGCGATTGGTATTAAGAAGCTCGTGCCACCGGCTCCGGGGAATCATAATCTCCGGTGTGCTGCTGAATATCTCAATCGGTTTTCCTTTTTTAGAGTGTATTTTTACGAAATAGCGTGAACCATCCTGCTGTATTAAAAAGTTCAGGGGCGCGATATTGGGCGGTATGACTATGCCGGAATAATCGGGGCTGATTCCCGGATGGCGATTAATAACGTTGTATTGCGAGATTGTCATTTTTTTGCCGCGGAAGGCGTAAAACACGACGGTGATTATAAGTACACAGGTTACAAGCGCGTAAATTAATTTAGCTTTTTTACTTTTATATTTTTTTGCGTTGGCCGGCTTTTGCGCTTTAGTCATTTTTTCGTTCCTGATGGTGCATATATATAATAGAAGAAGTAGGTGTTGCGAAAGTTTTCTGAAAGGTCTTTGAAGGCGGCTTGTTTGTCTGCCCCGTAACTGCTGAGCAGCCGGCTAAAATTTTCAATCTGCTGACGCAGTTGAGGATTTGGCTGGTAGCCGCTCAGATTGAGAGGTTTTCCTGTTCCGTACACATAGATAAGGGACGCTTCTTCGTAATGTGTAGGCAGCCTGGGATAACCAAAATCCTTCAAACGCTCGATATTCAGGGCTAATTTAGCTAAATGCTTATTTAACAAATACCAGGCCATTAGATATTCAAAGGCCATTCGGTTTTGTTTGTTCTTTTCCAAAAGCTGCAACAACATTTTTTCAACAGGAATGCCAGTGTATCCGAAATCTTCTTGCAGACAGAGCGAACGTAAGCGTTGAATTTCCGTTTCCTCTGAAAGGTCGGGGTCAGACTTCAAACGAGCCAAATAGTAATCGGCCCAGTCTGCGTCAAACAAGGTTTTACTGAGTGCTTTGAGGTAAACCCGGGCCGACCCAGCAACGCTGGGTTCCGATTTAAGCCCGCCGTTGGCGGGGTAATTTTCCTTTACCATATTTATCAAGGCCAGTCTCTTTAAAACCATGGGGCGGTCCCCAAGTGCTTCGAGACAATCAGTCAGGGCATTTTCAGCTAAGTTAAGAAGGCCGAGGTCTAAATAGACATCGAAGATTTGCCAGTCCACCCATTTGTAGCCAGTATCGGTCAAAAACAGGTAATTCGGACTCTGTGGCCAGGAGAACATATCGTAGTTGAGCCGGCCGGTATGATATAAAGCCCTGTTGACTGCGTGGGCTATAAAGGGATTGATGGGATTGGTTCGAGCAGATATGAGCACTTCCGGCCACATCTTGTGGTAAGCATAGTAATCAACTTTAAACCGGGTTTTAAGATTGTCATCGCGTGAAAGGAAAACGGCGCTGCCGGCAACAGCAAGCAAAAGCAGTGATTCGATGCCCCACCTGAGTTTTTGTGAGTGCCAAAACCAGGATAATATATTTGCCGGTCGTTTAGTGGATTTATTTCGGAGCCTTTTTGCCCGTCGCGATTTGGCGGAGCCAAGACGCGACAAGAGTATCTGCCAAAGGCCAAATACAAGAAGTGTCAAAGGCGGGAGCAGATAAAGCAGATAGACTATTGTTACTCCTCTTCTGCGAGATTCGTAATAGAGGATTTTCCAGGAGAAAGGTAACATATTGCAAAAGGCATCGATAATACTAACGCGGAAGATGAGAAGACCCACTACATACGGAATAACAACGGCGGATAACAAATAAAATAGACTCATTTTCCACCGAGACCTGAAAAGCAGCTCATAAATGGCGCATACAACTGCAAAAAGAAGGAATGCTCCACCGGCAAGATAATACAGAATTACAGACAGGGACAGAAAAGTGCCCGAATAACGGGAAATCGCAGTTTGTGATAAAGTCATCTTTAAGTACAAACAAACAAAAAGCAAGGCGGTTAAAAATGCCAGTGTTGTGGGAAAGTGATAGGCATAACGGGTATAGAGAATAAGCAGAAGAATCGGGGGGATAAAGCGCATCCAGCGAATTCGCGGTAAGCTCATGGCTTTCGAGAGATAATCTATACATACACTGAGCAGCCAGGCCTGCACTGTTACTACAAGGGCCCCCGCCCCGGAATAATAGAAGAGCTGGGACAGGAAAGCTGAGAGGTATTCGAGTGGACCGCCCGGGTATGATAGAAACGTTCTAAAAAAAGCCCAGCCTTTGTAAAAGGCCGGGAAATTTGTAATAACTCCGGCCCCGTGATACATAAGCCGCAGGTCAACACAGAGCCAAAGATATAGATAGAACAAGGTAAAAAAGATAAGACTTTGGCTCGCCCCGCTGATATCGCGATTCAATAATTTTCGAACTGAGCCGGGCATTACTCCTGTCCCACAAAATATCTCTCTCAAAAGTTCGTTCCGTACCAATTGAGCAGACCAATTGGTGCGGGATAAAGAACAAGCGTATTAAAATATTATCTTATTCGGCTCAAAAGTGCACTTGCTTTTCGGATTTCCATTCTGCAATACGTGAAAAAATAACAAAAAAAGGACAAAACCGTAACAAAACGGTAACATTTGAGCTATAAGCTGCTGAACAAAGCATTAATTCTTTATTTAATATTGGAGGGATCAAATTATGGTCATTTTTAGAACCATAATGGCGGCGGTAGTTTTTTTCAATCTTTTCAATAGGATGGCTTTAGCAGCAACTATGCCATCAAGCTCAAAGGAAGATGAACCTGGTTATTCCAAGCTCATCGAACCTGAGAAGCTCAAAGAAGACCTTGATTTTCTGTTCAAGACAATCGAAGAAGTTCATCCGAACATGTACGCATACACGAGCAAAGAAGAGTTTGAGCCACTCCGTGATGAATTGTACAAAAGTATCAACCAACCAATGAGTGCTTATGAATTCTACAAGCTTACCGCTCCTGTGGTTGCTTCTTTAAAAAACTTTCATATCCTACTCCTTCCTTTTTTTGAAGAATATAAACAATATGCCAAGAATGGAGGCAAAGTCTTTCCTTTAGAATTGGGCTGGGATGAAACAAGGGCTATTATTTATAAAAACTATTCGAGTGTTTATTTGCCTGTCGGGAGGACGGTTTTATCAATAAACGGCTGTCCGGCTAATGAGCTAATTGCCAATTTCTCAAGGTTAGTTGCAGCCGAAAACAAAAACGCAAATCCTTGGTTTATAGAGAACCCTATCTTTCTAAGGAGCCTGTTACGGCTTGAGTTTGGCCAGGTCAAAAGCTGGAATCTTAAAATCAAAACAGAGAACGGAACGACACAGGATTATAGCGTCCCATCTTTATCTTTGAACGAATTCAAAAGTGCCAGTTCAGCAGCAACTGCAGCCTGGAAAAGACGTTATTGGGTGCGACCAGAATATAATACCGCTATAATTAAATTCTACAAGTGGTGGGAACCCGAAGAATTAAAAGCTTTCTTTGACTCTTCCTTCAGCGACATACATTCAAAAAAGATAAGGAATTTGATTATTGATATTCGCGAAAATACCGGTGGCAGGGACGATTGCTTTGATCCGCTTCTTGAACATCTGACTCCCGAACCTTATAGACTATACGATAAAGTTTGTATAAAAATTTCTGATCAAGCCCAGGGAAGAATCAAACACCTTCGGGCCAATCTACCTGATAAGTTCGAAAATAAAACAAACGGCGACATCGTAACGATTGAGTTACCCTTTAATAGACCCGCTTACAACCCTCACAGGTTTGATGGTCGGGTCTTCTTGCTGATAGGCCGACAAAGTTTCTCTGCCAGCACGGTGTTCTCATCGCTCGTGAAATGCTACAAAATCGCAACGTTAATTGGAGAGGAAACCGGAGACCCTACGACACTCTATGCGGACAGTATTATGTTTATCCTGCCTAATTCACAAGTAGAAGCCGGGGTTGCTTCAAAACTACTCATATGCGCAGGTGGCAAGTCTGATGGCCGAGGGGTCATACCCGATTATGAAGTCAAGCAAAAGCCAGAAGATACAGCGAAAGGCATTGATACGGTTTTGCAATTCACGCTAAATCTCATAAAAAGTCGTGAGGCGAAAAAATGAAACTCTTAATCACAATCTTCACCTCAATTATGCTTGCTTGCAGCTTGTATCTGTGGAACCTCCATCACGGCCCAGAGATATTTTGAGTAGCCAGCTAAAGCTGAGCAGCTAAAATATTGTGTTGGCTATCTGGCTTATATGGCGGTCTTGGTAGTGTTTTGTGTTGCTGCAACTTGTGTTCGTTTTGTGGGCTACGATGTGCGATAAAAGGGAAATTCGAAATACGAATATCGAAATAAGAAACAAATTAAAATGGTCAATATATAAAACTTTTTGAAAAAGGAAGATAGAAATGATTGAAATTGATGAATTGACAAAGCGGTATGAGGACGGCGTTCTGGCCCTGGATCATGTCAGTTATAGCGTCGAGCCTGGTGAGATTTTTTGCCTGCTGGGTGCAAATGGTGCCGGCAAGACAACCACTATCAACATCCTGCTGGATTTCATCCCCGCGACCAGCGGCTCGGCCAGTATCAACGGACATGACTGCAATAAATTTCCACTGGAGGCCAAAAAGTATGTCTCTTATGTCTCGGAGAACGTCCAGCTTTACGGAATGTTTACGGCGCGACAGAACCTGGCGTTCTTCGCAGAGCTGGCCGGCAAAACCGGGCTCAAAAAGAAGGATTATGACGAGGTGATGCGCACCGTGGGTCTGCCGGAAAAGGCGCTAAGGATGCGGCTCAAGCATTTCTCCAAGGGCATGCGCCAAAAATTAGGTATTGCCATTGCACTGCTAAAAGACCCACCGGCTATTCTGATGGATGAGCCAACCAGTGGGCTCGACCCCACAAGCGCCCAGGAATTCCTGGCTCAATTGCGGCTATTACGGGAGCGGGGCAAAGCTATCTTGATGACTACCCACGATATATTCAGGGCCAAGCTCATAGCAGATAGGGTGGGCATTATGAAGCAGGGCCGCCTGGTTGCCATCCGAAAGAAGCAGGACTTCAAGCACGCAGACCTCGAGGAAATCTACATGCACGAGATGCAGGCAGCCGAGAAGGCGTCGTAAAACAATGTTTTCATAATTCTCAAATTCTGCAGCGAAGTTCTATAGTTGGTCGGGGATTGGGGCCATCTGGACTTTTTGTTGAAAAGTTCCGGGTTCAAATATTCGAATGTGGAGAATGGACTATGATATGGAAAATCGCCAAGAAAGAGTTTCTGCTGAACCTGATGACATTCAAATTTGCGGTGGGGACGATACTTTGCGTGGTTCTGATGGCTGTGTTTATGCCTGTACTCGTGAACGACTACCGGCAACGGCTGAAGGGCTATAATGAGAACGTAGCCGCTAATGAGGCAGAGCTTCGAAAAGTAAAGGTTTACATGAATATCACACCTACAGTTTACCGACCACCAAATGTTTTGTCGGTCTTCAGCGGGGGGATAGATAACCATCTGGACAGTTCAGAGAAAATCGACATTAGTGAATCTTTCACGGCCGGGATGGAAACCAGCGAGACTAATACATTGCTCTCTGTCTTTCCCGCTTTGGATGTAGCACTGATTTTTAAAATCGTGATGAGTATTCTGGCCCTTCTGATGGCTTACGATGTCATATCGGGTGAGAGGGAGCAGGGGACACTCAGACTCATCCTGTCAAGCACAACAGCTCGCTACCAGGTGCTGCTTGGAAAATTAGTGGCGGGATTGATTACTTTGATTGTGCCGGTGACAGCACTATTTATAGTGGGTCTTTTGATCCTTCTGCTTTCAAATGTGGTCAGCTTGACCGGGACCCAGTGGTTTCGCATTGCATTGATTTATTTTGCTGCTTTGATCTTTGTTTCCACGATGTTCAACCTTGGTTTGCTACTTTCATGCCTGAGTAAAAACTCTGCGATTTCTCTTGTCTTTGGTTTGTTCCTCTGGCTGTTTTTTGCAGCCATCTTTCCAAATGCAAGTGCGTATATTGCTTCCCAGCTAAAACCTATCGAATCGGCCGAAGAGTTCTCCGGGAAAGTCAAAGCGGTTACAGACGAGCGTGACAGTGAAATCAGTGAATTGACCAAAGACATTAAAGGCGGTGGAAGTGAATCCGATGCACCTGGGGCGTTTGGGCATATATATGTTATGATGTGCGACAAGAGTTTTATGGATTACCACCGTAAAAGGTACCCTATCACAGAACCTGTTAAGGTCAGTTATATCGATAAGGTCTTAGGCGTGAAGGATACACATCTGAATGATATCGTGAGGCAAAAACAGCTCGCAGACAACATTGCGGGAAGCTCACCAATAGTCCTTTACGAGAATTTAATGTCAGTTTTGGCAGGAACGGATTTTGGAAATTTCGAACGTTTCAAAAGCAATGTAAGGACTTATAGAAATGAGGTCGCTGATTATATTCGTTCCAAGACAGACAATTTTGCTTCGACCTCTTACTTCACAACCTGCAAGGAAGGAGATTGGGAAAAATTTATGGAAGTATATTATAAACCGTTGATGGAGGCCAAAGACCAAGAGACGAAAGCTAAACTATATCAGGGCGCTAGGAATCGGTATGAGCAAATGATGAAAGAAACGCCTTCTCTTGGCTTTCAGGATTTTCCCAAATTCACTTATCAGCCACGAGGCATCAGGGAGACTCTTCAGCAATCAATTCCCACCTTAGGACTTTTAATTTTTGCAAGTATTCTCTTTTTCTCATTATCTTTTGTAGCGTTTCTCAAATATGACGTGACATAAGGCTGTAATTATATTGAATAGGAAATTGAACTTCGTGGAGAATTAATATGGTCGGCCAAATAATGCGTAAGGAAATCTTAGAGAACTTTCTGAGCTTGCGTTTTATGCTATCACTGCTCCTAATCATCTCAATTTTCGCCATTAGTGGTTTTGTATTCGTAGGTAAATACGAAACACAGTGGCAGGATTACTGGAAAGCTACTAACAAAAGCCTGGGCAATTTCAGCGACCAAACTAACAGGCTTTATAAATTAGCTCTTCATAGACAGGAAGTTTACCGAAAGCCGAAGGCACTGGCCCTTTGCGCAGAAGGATTCGAGAAATCCATTCCCAATTATTTCCAATTCAATGCTTTCTCAAGAGACTATCCTGAGATCAGAGGAAGAACAAACGCCTTGCTCTTTCGCTTCTGCGATGTGGATTGGGTGTTTATCATCTCTTTGTTTCTTAGCTTCGGTGCCTTTATTTTTGCTTACAACAGTATCTCCGGAGAAAAAGAGACCGGAACCTTGAGACTAATCTTGTCGGGATCAATGCCCCGGCACAAAATTATTTTGGGTAAGTACCTTGCTATAATGTTCATACTTGGAGTGCCATTGCTATTGGGCATTTTGATTAATCTTATCATAGTCACTTCCTCCGAAAATATTAGTATCAGTGCAGACCAATGGCATAAGATTCTTGTCATCGCTGTTTTATCGTTTTTATACCTGTCCATTTTCGTTCTGCTGGGGATTTTTATATCCAGCAGAACAAGCCGTTCGGTAAGCAGTATGGTAATTCTCCTATTTCTTTGGGTCGGCCTGGTCATACTGGTTCCAAGTTTTGGAGGGATTGTTTCCAAGACATTCCAAAAGGTTCCAACCCAGGCAGAAATGCAAAGGAGAGTGAGTGAAATGATGGAACAATGGTTCCAGGACGTCCTTTCAGGAAAGTATGGCGAGAACGCAGGCAACAGCGGTCCTGACCTTGAGAGCGGAAATTATAATCCACCTGGACGAGCCCGCTTCTTTAATGCTATAACTGAGGAAAGAAATAAAGTTATCGAAGGGCACCTCAACCAAATGACGGCCCAGGTCGTAATTGGACGTCAGTTCACACGGATTTCACCGGCTGAGATCTACAAACAGGCGTGTGAGATAATTGCCGGAACTGGTATTAATCGCTTTTCGGAACTACGTCGCCAAATCAGACGTTACCAGGCCGATTTCAAAGAGTACATTCGCAGCAGGGATGCCGAAGACCCAAACAGTCTTCATCTGCTGTTTGAAGATTTGTCGAATACTGCAGAATGGTGGAAAACCATGTCTCATGAACCTGTAGTTTTTAGTACTGTGCCCAAGTTCCAGGAACGAGACCTTAACATTTCAGAAGCATTACAGTTAGCGATTTGGGATATTGGTCTATTGGCACTGTTCAACCTGGTCTTTTTTGCGGCTTCTTTTGTATCTTTTTTGCGATACGATGTGAGATAGACAGAGGCTTTGATTGCTTACTTTGTATGCTCCGGCTGTTCCGGCCAACCACCTGCCATTGAGGAGTATGACTGTCTCCATTGAGTTTCCGAAAGCTAATTAAAACCAGCGTAATCTTTCTATGCCGGTCTTTTTGCGCGACTTTGTGGGCAGGGAAAAGAAACAGAGGAAAATAAAAATCGCAAAAATCATAAAAAAAGTACAAAACTGTAACAAAACGGTAACACTTGGTTGTCATAATTATTCTTGTTAAAGTAAGAGTTTTTTATTAACCTATTTGAAAGGAGCACGATTATGGACAGGTTTAAGAACATCACAATAATCTTTTTGTTGGCAGCCGGCTTGCTTAGCTCTGTCGTTCTTGCCAAATCTGCAAGCACTCTGCTGCAGGAAGGGCTGTACGCCGAGCAGATTGACGGCGACCTGGACGCGGCTATCAAAATCTATGAGCAGATAATCGCAGATAGTTCGGCCCAGAGGTCTCACATCGCCCAGGCAATGTATCGTCAGGGTATGTGCTATCTTAAGAAGCAAAATGAGCAGCAGGCCAAGGAAGTTTTTGCAAAGCTGGTCGCAAACTATAGTGACCAGACCAAAATCGTAGATAAGGTTAAGCCTATGCTGGACGAGCTGGGCAATGCCGACCCGGCAGCCCTGATGCCGCCTGAGACCTTAATCTACATCGAGACGGGCAGCCCGGGCAGGCAGATTGAAACCATCCTGAATATGCTCAAAGGAACTCCATTTGAAAATCCTCTTGCAGTTCTCGGTGGTGGCAAAGGCCCTGGGCCGGGTGGTAAATCACCCGGAGATATAATGGCGGCTCTTATGAATCCGGCTA
>CAZLIO010000081.1:0-4828 GCA_964559025.1 uncultured Pirellulales bacterium
TATCAAGTCAGGATTCAAAGAAGATGACCAGAGTCAGAGGGCCAAATGTGCCGGCAGGATTGTGCTGTTGAGGGACATTGGGAAACTGATTTTTATTACTTTGCGTGACCGCAGCGGTACTATTCAGGTCGGCTTGAGCAAAAAGCTTCTGAGTGAACACCGCCCCTCCGAGGGGCTGGGCGAGCAGTGGGGGATTGTGAAATTACTGGAGATTGGCGATATAATCGGTGCGTCCGGTCAATTAGGTAAAACCAAAACCGGTGAAATTACGATATGGGCAGATAATGTTGTCCTTCTGAGCAAGTGCCTGCTGCCGCCGCCTGAGAAATTTCACGGTCTGTCAGATATCGACCAGCGTTACAGGCAAAGATATGTGGATTTGTGGGCCAATCCTGAAGTAATGGAGCGGTTTAAGAATCGCAGTGCCATTGTCTCTGCAATTCGCGAATTTCTCAAATCCGAAGGATTTTTAGAAGTTGAGACCCCGATGATGCAGACTATAGCCGGCGGAGCCGCGGCGAAACCTTTCATAACACATCATAACAGTCTGGATATGGATTTGTTTTTGCGGATTTCGCCGGAGCTGTTTCTAAAAAGACTGCTCGTCGGGGGAATGGAAAAGGTCTTCGAGATAAATCGAAATTTCCGCAACGAAGGGTTGAGCCGACAGCATAACCCGGAATTTACGATGCTCGAAGTGTATCAGGCCTATGGTGACTACAACGTGATGATGGATTTGACGGAGGAGATTATACTTGATGCTCGATGCTCGATACTCGATGCTCGTAAAGATGGGGCGGTGAGACACGGCGGGAAGGCGAGCCAGGGCGAGGAAGCGAGAAGCGAGAATCGAGAATCTAACATCGAGATAGATTTTACCAGGCCCTGGCGTCGGGCCCAGTACGCGGAGCTGCTGAAAGAATACAGCGGCTGCGATATTGATAATATAGAGGCTGTCAGGGCAAAAGCAAGGCAGCTCGAATTAGACCAAACTGATATGGACGATGCGGTGGTTATCAATGAGGTGTTTGAAGCCACTGTTGAGAATAACCTCATCGACCCGACGTTTGTGATAGATTATCCGGCTGCGTTGTGTCCGTTAGCCAGACGTAAAAAAGACAATCCCAAATTTGCCGAGCGTTTCGAATTGTTTATCGACCGGATGGAATTGGCTAATGCTTATACGGAGCTGAATGACCCTGCCGAGCAATATGAGAATTTCCGTACTCAGCTTAAGGGACAGGAAGAATCGCTAACAAAGATGGACCGAGATTATATAACGGCGTTGAAATACGGTATGCCTCCGGCTGGTGGGCTGGGTATCGGAATCGACAGGTTGGTAATGGTGCTGACCGGTGCTGCGAGTATTCGTGATGTGGTGCTGTTTCCACTTCTAAGGCCTGCAAAAGGTTAGAACTGAACTCCACGTGAAACGTGGGGCTGAACATAAGCAGTTCAATATTTACGATTAGTGCGATGTTAAAATTATTTTTATGGCTGCGGTATCTGCGTAAGAAAAAGATAGTATTCTTGAGTATTGCTGCGGTTGCCCTATCTGTGTCGTTGTTGATGGTGGTTGCCAGTTTGTTCACAGGTTTTATCAATGCGTTCCAGCGAGCGGCGGTTGAAGCAATAGGAGATGTGGTCCTTGCCCCGCCGACTAAGTTTGCAAAATACGATTTGTTTATCGAGCGCTTAGAACAAACTGAGGTGGTAGAGTCGGCAACAGCGGTACTATCGGTTTATGGTCTTTTACATTTGGGCGAAGGCAACGTGCGTGCGGTGGAAATTTGGGGGATTGAGCCTGTGCGACGAGCAAAAGTGATGGGTTTTGACCGGTATTTGCTCAGACAAAGAGACTCGGGTGGTGAACCATCTTTTAAGACTGAGGGCGTTGAAGAAGGGATCGGAGGTTTTGTGGGAATAGGGGTGGTGGCGGAGCCTGACGAAAAGACAGATAAGTATGATTTTGATGCAGTTAAAAAGATGTTCGGTCAGGAGGTTGTTCTTACAACCGGGACTTTATCACAAGCAGACGAGCAAGGCAGTCGAGCAGAATTCAAAAGAAAAGTGATAAAATTTACCATTGCAGATGTCGTTGAAACGGGCGTCTATCAGTTTGATAAAGGTTGTGTGTATCTGCCGATAGAAGACCTGCAAAAAACTTTGTACCCGGAGGAGGGCTTACCGGTTGCCAGCCGGATTCAAATCAAACTGGCAGATAATACCGAAACTGATGCCGCTCTGGCGGTGATTCGTGGGGTATGGCGTAGTTTCGTTGGAGAACATTTAGGGGCGGACCTGTACCTTATGCAATATACGAGTATTGAAACAGCTAAACAGATGCAAAGCCGATATGTTGCTGCGTATCGAAAGCAAATGGGGATTTTGTTATTGATATTTGGTGTTGTGAGTTTTGGAGTTATTCTGCTGGTATTCTGCATATTCTATATGATAGTCAGACTGAAGCAGAAGGATATTGCGATAATAAAAAGCTGCGGAGCGGCAGGCAGCTCGGTGGCCTGGATTTTTGTCGGGTTCGGTGTTTGTGTCGGAACGATTGGCTCAGGCATTGGAGCTGCTCTGGGATACGTTTTTACAAAGAACATCAATACGATTGAGGAATGGATAGGAATAATCTTTGGATTGAAGCTGTGGAAAAGCAGCGTTTATATGTTTAGTAAGATACCGAATGAGGTTGATTGGGCATCGGCTTTACCTATTGTATTGTTTGCAATTATAGCTGCAGCTATTGGAACGTTGATACCGGCGATTGTCGCGGCCTGGACGAAGCCGATTGAGATACTGCGATATGAATGATGAATATCGAATGATGAATATTGAATTTAGAATACCGAACTTCGAGATTCAATAATTTCTATGATTGAGCTATGTATAAAATTATTCTTTCAATCAGGTATTTGATAAAGCGGCGCATAACATATTTTGCGGTGCTTGCAGTTGCACTTTGCGTGTTTATTGTTGTGGTAGTGATGACCGTAATGGCGGGTCTGGTGAGCGATTTCAAGCAGAAGAACCACGATTTTGTGGGGGATTGTGTGGTCGGGACCGAATCATTAGTTGGCTTTGTGTGTTATGAAGATTTTGTAAATATACTGGAGAAGCAAGATTTTATCGAAGGCGCTTCGCCTGTAATAAAAAGCTATGCTCTGATAAATCGCAGGGATTCAGAGATAAACAAAGGCCTTGAGATTATGGGCATCGAGCCGGTCAGACACAGCCGGACAACTGGTTTTGGAAAAATGCTATATTATCATAAAGATGATCCATCCAAGGCATTTGAACCGTCTTATGACCCAAATCTTTTAGGGTGTGTGTTGGGGATTGACATGGCTTTGGAACGTGATGCCAAGAGCAGATATTCTTATGGGGTCAGTCCTGTGCGTGTAGGTTTTTCTATAAGTTGTTTTCCTCTTACAGCAAGAGGAGCTTTGTCTAAAGCCGGCGCCGGGCTGGTTAATGCAAAAACTTTCTACTATAGTGATACTTTACACAGCGGTTTGGCCCGCGTTGATTTTTCATTAGTTTATCTGCCGTTCGAGTGGGCCCAGCGACTTTGCGGTATGGGTGGGTCTGTTAAGAGAGCCAGTGCTATCCATATAAAGTTTAAGCCGGATGTCGAGCTGCAGGCAGGATGTGAAAAAGTCGCTTCGCTGTGGCAGGAATTCAAACAGGAAAAGGCTGGCGAAACACAAGCGTACTTATTGGATACTGTTGCTGTGCAAAGCTGGAAGGATTACAGACGTTCGTCCATCGCACCAATGGAGAAGGAACAAACTGTGATGACTGTTATGTTCGCTTTTGTGGGGATTACGACCGTTTTTATCGTCTTTGTTGTGTTTTATATGATTATCAGCCATAAGAGTAAAGACATAGGGATATTGAAGAGCATAGGTGCCTCGAATGCAGATATTATTGAATTATTTTCCGGATTTGCTTTTTTAGTGGGTCTTTTAGGTTCTTGTATAGGCTTATTTGGCGGGTGGTTGTTTTTGCTGGAAATAAACCGAATCGAAGGTTGGCTTTTTGAGCATTTTAAGTTCCAATTGTGGGACAGGACGATTTATGCGATAGGTGATGTACCAAACCAGGTGAGCCCAAGAGTTTTGGGAGTAATTGTCCTTTCGGCGATTGTTGCCTGTTTGGTCGGTGCGTTACTGCCGAGCTGGCAGGCGGCGAAGCAAAAGCCGGTAGAGATTTTGCAGGTGAACCAATTGTAATTGACTATTGTCCCCGCTACCCGCCGCTCCCCGATCAGAGTCGAGGACAGGCTTGGCGGGCACAGGTAACGGCTTGGGGGGATGACAATATTATTGACTATTGTTGAATGCTTTGTCATTATGAGCAGGATTTTGAAAGACAGCATTATTGATTAGTGATTACATGAGTAAAGATGATTTCATATTAAAGGCCGAAGGGCTTTATAAATCTTATCGAATGGGTGCGACCAAGGTCAGAGTGCTCAAAGGTGTCGATTTGGCTGTCAAAAAGGGCGAATTTGTGGCCATAGTTGGTGCCTCAGGCAGCGGCAAAAGTACGCTGCTGCATATATTGGGTGCGTTGGATAAACCGAATAAGGGCGTTGTCAAGTTTAAAGGCCGGGATTTGAGCCGGCATAGTGGTGGCGAGCTGAACAGATTCCGCAACAAAATGGTGGGATTTGTATTTCAGTTTTATCACTTGTTGGACGAATTAAGTGTGCTGGAGAATGTTTTTTTGCCGGTGATGGCAGGTAAGAGCGTAGTTGGCTGGTTTGCATGCCGTAGATGGGCGAAAAGGCGGGCCAGAGAGCTGCTTGAGCAGCTTG
>CAZLIO010000081.1:4838-10276 GCA_964559025.1 uncultured Pirellulales bacterium
CGGGGGCGAGAGACAGCGGGTGGCTATCGGACGGGCCTTGATGAATGAGCCGAGGTTACTTTTGGCCGATGAGCCGACAGGAAATCTTGACTCTGCGACAGGAAATGGTATTTTAGACATACTTGAAGAGTTGAACGGCCTCGGCCAGACGATTGTGATGGTGACCCACGATGAGAGGATCGCCCAAAGAGCCGGGCGGATAGTAACATTGGCCGATGGGAAGATAGAGCATTAAAGATAAATCCGAAACAATAATATCGAGTGAGCTAAAGTGCCTAAAGTTTGGAATTAACTTTAGTTCACTTTAGGCACTTTTTAATTTCTTTAATTTTCGGATTTATACGAGTTATGAGGATTTTTTATGGCACTTAAGATTTGGCTTGATGGCAAACTTGTTGACGAAAAAGATGCGAAAATATCTGTCTTTGACCATGGTCTGCTTTACGGTGACGGGGTCTTTGAGGGTATTCGTGTTTATAACAGCAGGGTCTTTGAATTAGAGGCCCACATCAGGCGGCTTTATGACTCAGCCAAGGCGATTCGGCTTGAGGTCCCGATGAGCCGAAGCGAGCTTATTAGTGCGGTTGAAAAAACGGTTGAAGCCAACGGAGTTATCGACGGCTACATTCGATTGCTTGTTACACGTGGTGTTGGAACATTAGGACTGAATCCTTTCATCTGCGAGAACAGCAGATTAATTATCATAGCTGATAACATTCAGCTTTATCCGGAAGAGCTTTATGAAAAAGGAATGAAGGTTATCAGTGCGACGACCGTTCGTAATCATCCTTTGGCGATTCCGCCTCAGGTCAAGAGCATGAATTATCTGAATAACATCTTAGCTAAGATTGAAGCGCTGGACTATGAGGTACCCGAAGCGATTATGTATAACCAAGGGGGATATGTGGCTGAAGCGACTGGTGATAATGTTTTTATCGTTAGGGATGGTGTGATTTATACGCCCCCGGCTGAAGCAGGTTCGCTGGAAGGAGTAACGCAGGGAGTCGTTATCAGGCTGGCCAGGGAAGAAAATTTTGAGGTGGTTGAGAAGAATCTGACGAGATTTGATTTGTATGTTTGCGATGAATTTTTCCTCACGGGCACGGCTGCGGAGGTCATTGGCATTGTCGAGATTGACGGCAGGGTTATCGGTGACGGCAAGCCGGGGCCTATCACAAAATTGCTGAGAAAAAAGTTCTTCAAATATGCCCACGGAAAGGGAAAGTAGCCTAACACTAATTATGCGTGAGCATAGGTTCACGCATAATTGGTGCTGGACTCAACGCTATGCAGTTACCGGCACATACCGACAGACCAGCTTCTGTCCCACACAGCAGGATTCCTGCTTTCAGGCTTATCGACAGTCAGCTCAGCCGGGTAAAAGAGCTAATCAATGAGCAGCTGATTTCTCCTGCTGAAGTGTGTGATGTTAACCGATTGCTCAAACATGTTCGTGGCCGCAGCGGCAAGATGATTCGACCCGGTCTGGTTTTGCTTGCCGGTGGCTGCTGTGGCAAAATCACAGACGAGCACATCCAGATTGCAGTGATTGTTGAGATGATTCACAGTGCTACGTTGTTACACGATGATGTTATAGACGAAGGGCAAAAAAGGCGTGGACTGCCCACGATAAATAAACTTTGGGGTAACGAAGCGGCTGTATTGTTAGGCGATTTTTTATTAGGCCGGGTTTTCGAGATGTCCGCCGAGCTGGGACCGCAGGTAGCTAAGATAATTGCTGGTGTGGCGGTCCGGGTCTGTGAAGGTGAGCTCAGACAGATAATTCAAAGGCAGAATTGGCAATTGAGCGAATCGGAATATATCGACGTGATTACCGAAAAGAGTGCCGTTCTTTTTAGCAGCTCCTGTCAGCTTGGAGCGCTTTCGGCTCAGGCGACGGAAACCCAGGCCCGGTCGTTGGCTGAATTTGGAATGAATGCCGGCATTGCGTTTCAAATTACCGATGATTTGCTCGATATAATCGGCGATGAAAGCAAAACAGGCAAAACGCTTGGCAGAGATGCTGACAAACACAAGCTGACTTTGGCTGTGATACATTTGTTAGGGGCAGCTGGGGAGAGAGAAAAAGGGGCGGTTATAAGCTCGTATCTCGAGAGAAAACAATACGATAAGGATGCCCTGAGAGAGATGTTAGGCCGTTATGGTAGTTTGGAATATACACACAGCCGGGCCCAGGAGTATGTTGCCAGGGCGGTCGGGGCGTTGGGTGGTTTGAAAGAAAGCGATGCTAAAGACGCTCTGATTGAAACAGCGAAGTTTATAACCGGCAGAGTGGTTTAGTATCGAACCGTTTAGGGGGTTGAACCCGTTGGAAATTCTACAGTTAGCAATAGGGCAGAAAAAGGGCAAGCCCCGGCGACTACCGTCGCAAGGCGGGGCTGCGGGGAAATTTCTAACGGTGTTGAGGTTATGAGCTAATAAAAAAAGGCCGGCTTTTTAAGACCGGCCTTTTTTGCTGATATTACTTAGTTGTTTTAGAATGCATACGACACACCTACACTGGCCCAGAATTCATCTGAAGGATTGACGTCATTTTCCCAGGATGATTGATAGTAAAGTCCCGGACGAAGAGTACAGTCGTTGCCGAGGTCAAAGTCTGTAGAGACGCCAAAGACAGCGTGTGACCAGTCGCGGTCCACACCGAAGACACCATCGTTATAGACCATTGCTGCAGAGAGATGGAGAATTTGCTCCGGAGTGTCCGGGAGCAGGCCTTCTATGGGCAGGTCGTAGCCGAGTCCCAGGATGTGTAGCCAGCCAGAAACAGCGGAAGCGGGGGAACCTCCTTTGGATGCCCACATTTTAATAACGGTGTAGCTGGGGACGACGCCCTCGGGGAAGATTTCCGGCCAGGAAAGAGTTGCATACATTTCCTCATAATCGCTACTTATGGCCCCGGGTGCCCAGGGACCATCCGGGAAATAATAATACGTCCAGCCAACCTTATAGTTCGTGGCGTAAGTTTCGTATTCATAGAGACTGTTGCCGTAAGATAAGTTTAAGCGCAGTTCCTCTTCAGATTCGTATCCGCTTGAATTGGCCCTTGACCAGAGAACATTTAGGCCAAGCCCCGTGCCATAAAGATCCAGGTCGATACTGGGCTGAATTGCGCTCTGATTACCGTACATTTCGAAACCACGCCAAATATACTGGCTTAGGTAGGTTACATCAACAGTTCCAGTAAGCCCATCCTGTGCCTGTGCGAAAGTCGTAGCGCTCAACAAAATTACAGCAGTTAACAAAATTACTTTCTTCATGTTCATCTCCTTTAAAAATCCTTATTTTAACTTTCCATGCTATGCAAAACGTCACTATATTATACGTTATAAGATTAAATCACCCACCTTCTACTTAAGAAGTTTATCGGCTCACAGCTATAAATCAAATAAAAAAAAGTAATTTTTGGAATTTTTTTTTGGCATTATTTATGGGAAAAGCAGGCAAAAAATACAGGTATTAGGTGGATTAGACGGGTTTTTTGCTGTTCCTATGCAAGTATTTATCATATAAGGGGCATTGAGAGGTTCCTTCTCGTCTCGGACAAATGTGAACGAGGAAGTCAGCAGCTTTGAATTCCCATAAGGAGCTTTTTGGTTGAAATGTCTGCTGCGGATGACCGGCAGCGGATTGGGTACTTCATCAATAACACCCATTTCTTTAAGCAGTTCAGCTAACTTTGCCATATTGTTATTGATGTAGTTTAGCAGGATTTGGTCCGGCTTATCTTTCCAATCATAGCGCAAGAGTTCGGCGTAAGCGAATGATGGGGATTTTTTCTCTACCAGCATTCTGTAATATGCAATTACCCCGCCTGTGCGCTGTGTGCCTGCAGCGCAGTGAACGAGAACGGGTTTGCCTTTTCGTTTGGCATCGACGATAGCAGCGATTGCATGGGCGTAGTTGTTAATGTCTCCGGTGCCGTTACCCTTGAGCGGGCAGTTCAGCCTTTCGATGCCCAGCTCAACAGCGGTTTTTTTTTCGGCGTCTTGGTCCTTGTTACCGGATTCGTCACCGGTCAGGTCGATGATAACGGCGATGTTGTTTTTTCGCAGCGTCCTTCTGACGAGCGCGGCTGAGAGTCTGCCGCTGCGATATATCTTTCCCGCCTGGACCACGCCCCACCGCTTGGGAATTAGACGATCTTCGAGTACATATTCCCAGAGACAGATTACCAGTCCTGCGATTGAGATGACCAGCAGAATTCGTAGAATCGAGAGCCGCTGGGATGTATTTCTTATGGTTGTTGGTTCAGGCTCTTGTTGACTGTTCTCAGTCATGAAGCTGCTCCCACTTTCTTTAACATTACCAACAAAAGATATTTACCCAGATAACCGGCTTTATGGACTTCAAAGAATTCTTCAGCGATTCTAAGAAAATCTGCAGTGTTATATCCGACCTCATTACCAAGCGTTTTGGCTTTTTGCTTGATGCCATCGGGCAGCCTGTTTACTTCCAGCCTCGCGGAGAAGATAAGCCTGTCTGTGCAAATTTGAGAAAGTCTGGCGAGGATGTCCCGGTGATTATGATATGCAATTGGGCTCATTTTACTACCCCAAAACAGATAGTGGTACGTACCTATTAGCAAGACTGTTTGAAATGGGCCGCCGTAAGATTCAGGTTTGCTTGATAGCTCGTCAAGTGTGGCAAAATGAAAATCGACATTCTTAATATCGAGGTATTCCCTGACTTTGTTAGAGATGGAAATAAATGGCTCATGAATATCAACGCCTGCTGAAATTCGACAATTGGGGCGTTGAGCTGCGTCCATTGCGTAAAACCCTCTGCAAGAGCCGATATCTAAGAAGCTTTCTAATTTATCGGGGTAAAGAGAGACAACAAGCCTTAATCTTTCGTAGAGTTTGAAGCTTGGAAAGAGTTTCTTTTTATATATCCTATAGTTATGATTTCTGGGATACCCGGTCAAAAGCGGGTTCAGCTCTTTTTCGAGTCTGTTCGACGAAGAATCAGAATCTGAGGGTAAGAATCTGTTAAGGTTACGTGCCAGCAAAGCTCCATAGCCGGCAATACTTCGAATCTTTGCATTTGTTCTATAAAACACACTTGCTTTAACTGTATGAATACCCATTCATTCCTGTCTCCAGTTGACCTTGCAGCTATGGATTGCCACCAAGGGCACTAAATAGTCGGTATATATGCCATCTTGAGCATGGTCAGTATATGGGCCATCCCGAACATAGCAAGGAATTTGTGGTTGGACACCGATAATCGGTGTGGCCGGATTTTCCGGCAAGCGATTTTGGCCTTTCGGAATCCGCCTACGGCGGACAAGATTGGGTTTGAATTGGGTTTGTTTTTTTGGGGCCGGAAGGTGGTTTCATTTTCATAATCCTCTATAACATATACGTTTGCGCTCATTTTGGGCTTTTCGGAAATTGGCCCATTCGACTGCGCTCAGG
>CAZLIO010000082.1:0-10240 GCA_964559025.1 uncultured Pirellulales bacterium
CACATAGCCGTTACCCTGACCCTTGGGATGATAAGGCGTTCTGCCTGACCGCATATGTACAATATTGTAGGCAGGTACGGCCTCGATTCTCAGTCCCTGAACGGTTCGTACATCACCATTCTGCATGATAATACCGCCGGCAACCTTTTCTGCGCAGGCTTTGGTCAATACCAGTTCGGTTCCCTCTTTTTGAAGAGTCTTTATAACTTTGGTGTCAAAGTGGTCGCCATGTTCGTGCGTGACCAAGATAAGATCGGCCTTGGGCATATTGGTATAGTCGGCCTCTCTGCTCACGGGGTCCACATGAATGACCCTACCTTTGAAGTTGAACATCAATGTTGCGTGTCCAATGAAAGTAATCTTTAGAGCACCGGCACTTGTCTGGATAATATCCTGTTCAAATCCGAGCTCTGAGACAGCCTGTTCTCGCTCGGCGGCTTTAACCCGCATCCGGACCGAATACAATGAGGTTCTGGCAGTGATAAATAGCGTATGTTTATCCTGCCCGCCGAAGCAGATGTTGGCCGGCCCTTCGGCGACCTTGATGGATTCAATTTTTTCGCCTTTTTTGTTGTAAACGGCCACTACTCTCGTTGTCAGGTAAACGTTTCCCTCGTTGTCTATGGTCATTCCATCTGAACCTTCCGCAGCAAAAAGCTTTTTGTTCGACAGCGTCCCATCATTATTGATTTTGTAAACGAAGGTCTTATTCCCGCCGTGGTCGGCAACATAAAGCAATGTGCCGTCGGGTGTGCCTATTACTCCGTTCGGCCTGACCATGTCGTCGATTACCCGGATGAGCCTTTTGCGGTCGGCTGAGAGGTAATATACATGTTCGCCGTCCTGCTCCAGGTTATCTCTGCGGCCATAGCTGGGGTCGGTAAAATAAATACCTCCCTTGGGGTCAATCCAGAGGTCGTTGAGACTGTTGAATCGTTTGTTTTGATACTCCTCGGCCAGCACCGTCACCTTGCCCTGCGGGTCAATGGATACTAACCGCCGGCCACCTCCTTCGCAGGCCAAGAGATTGCTTTTTTTGTCAAAGTAAAGGCCGTTGGACCCGCCTGAGTTCTCGCGGAATGTTGACAGGGCGCCATCTAACGACCACTTGTGGATTCGGTTGTTTGGGATATCCGAAAAGTAGATATTACCCTCAGCATCGGCCGCCGGGCCTTCGGTAAACATAAAGCCGCCGGCGATCTTTTCCACCTTTGCGCCTGGTGCGACAACAATTGCCGCTTCAGCGCTGCGGCCGGTTAGCATAACTACCGACAGCAACAGCACAACCAAGCCATACCATTTTCTGTTCATTTTGAGCTCCTTTCTATTTTAATATTGACTATTTACTACAAAATGAGATTTATCATTTTTGAAACTCAGAGATTGCCACGCCCCTCTGCTTTCTTGCAAAAGCAAGACGGGGGCCTCGCAATGACATTCTTTTTATTAGAGACTTTACAAATTCCATCAGCATTAAAATTACAACTGTTCCCTAATTTTCCCCCTCATCGGTCTTTGGTTTTATTTTCACTTTTGCCAGGTAGATACTGGTTTTGCCCTCGTGGCTGGAATAGTAGCTGACGTAAAGCATATCATTGTGCCAAAGAAGTCCGGGATAACTTGTGTCACGGCCGCTGGGCAGTTTTATCAATTTTGTCATAGAGCCGTTCTTTACATCAATATAGGTCAGGGCGGTATGGGAACCACCCTGGTGCATTCGGCCTGCAGCAATCCAGTGTCCGCCGGGTATTTGAATTAAGTTGGGCCCGCCGAAACTGTTGAAATCCGCCCCGAGGTCTTTCCATTGCCACTGCTTGTAGTCCGGTTTGCTTATTCCCAAGAATGCACTGGTCGATTCTGTCCCGTAGCGGTCGCGGCGGACAAGGGCATAACACGTCCGGTCAGTATCAAAACGCAGTGTCACTTCGGTAGGGTAGCCTTGCTCGAACAGCTTGGCTACGTGGGTTTGATAGTTAATCCCGTCTGTACTTACGAGCAAATCGAGATAGCGTGCTCCTTTCCCGGCGGTGTAGGAGACACCGTATGCTTTTCCCTCGTTCCAGGTGACGCACCACAACCAGCGGCCGGGCTGGACGACAATTTGTGGTTTGGTCCATTGCCTGCCATCCTTAGAGAAACTGGCGAACGTGCCGGTAGGGGCGGACTGATTGTCCTTTTTGCGCGGGGCGGCACCGCCGAGCAGTATTAATCGGCCATCTGGTGTTATGGACAGATGAGCATCCCGCAGGTCATAACCTTCCAGAGCAATAAGGGCCGCCGAGTCCCAGCGATTCGCGTCCTTTGATTCGAGTATCCGGATTTTCCCATCAGTTGAGACATGGACTCTGCCCTCGCGGAACGCGCAGTAGAACTTATCATTGGATTCCCGCGAAGCGGGGGCCCTCCAGCGCACAAGGTCGGTAAATGCGTTGTGCGGGGCCTTGTCCCAAATCTTGTTGAGTTCAATCACCTCCACCGTTACCGGGACATCTGCGAAACTGAACGAAGTCCCAATGAAAAATAATACTGTTAGAAAATATCGTTTCTTAGTCATTTTTATCTGCCTTTGCTTTTCAGAATCCAAACACATATATAGAGCAACCATATCGTGCAAAGCACGAATCTATAAAGCAGATACTCTTACTCACCCAGTATTTTTTGCTATATACTGCATAGAGACAGCTACTTTGAGAAACGCCCGACGAAACCGCCGCCGTTGGTCATCTCAATCGTGAGCGTATCGCCGCGGCGCACGGTCATGTCTTGGGTGACCACCGCGGCGTCGTTTTCCTTGTTGTCGCGAACCAGCGAAGCATTGTATCGGCCATCGCCCAGGAACGACAGCGGTACCTGAATAGTCTTTGCCTGCGGGCCGCACATTACGGCTAAGAACCACGTCTCATCAGTGCGCCTTGCGAAGATAGCCAGCTCGCCGATTTCGGACTCCGGCAAAACGATGGTTTCGTCCCACACGGCAGGGATGCTCTTGATTACGTCCACCGCCGGATTGTCAAGAACGGACTGCGGATGGGCGGCGACCGTCAACATCGGGCTGGCAAAAATGGCCAGGCTGGCAATCTGGTGCGTCCAGGTCGAGTCGCGGCGGCGCTCGCCGAAGTGCATCGTCGTGTAGTCGGCGTGGCCGGCCAGATAACGAGTAAACGGCAGAATCGTTTCGTGGCGGGCGCGCTCTTGCAGCGAGCTGCTTTCCATGCCACGGACCGCCTCGCGAACTATTTCATTTGGCCAGGTGCGGGCACGACCAGTCGGCTTGTTCGCACCGTGGAAGTTGACCACCATCTGATTTTCCGCGGCCTTCTTGAGCAGCTTCTCGTAATGGTCGATGATATCCTTTGCTTCATGATCGAGGAAGTCAATCTTGGCACCGGCGACTCCTAAGCCGTGCAATCTCGTGAAAAAATCGTCGCGCTCCTGAGGCGTGCCCAGTCGGTTGCTGTGTATCCAAAACAGCAGACGCACGCCTTGCTGCCTGGAGTACTCCACGATTTCCTTTATCTGCTCGTCGCTCCACCTGCTCCAGAAGCCCTCAAGGATGTGATATTCGTATCCCAACTGACCGGCCATCCAGGAAAACTCCTTCATGCCTTCGAACGAGCGGTCTCCGCCGTCGAGGTATCGCCATACCGCTCGTCCAGGTTTGACCCACTCAGTCTTGATGCCGTCGGGAAAGTACTTCGTCTCAGGTGGTGGGCAAAGGTTGGGCATAATAGTGCTGTTTACCAGCGTATTCAGGTCACGGCCAACCATTACGACGCGCCAGGGGGTCGTTATCGTCCCACTAACCGACGCCGGCCTGCCCAGTCGCCTGGCTTGCTCTCGGCCGTAGCGCAGCTCATAGGGATAGTTCAGCGGCTGGCGGTGGCCAAGGCCCGTAATGAAGCCGCGGCGACCGTCGGCCTCCAGGGCCATTCCGCTGTAATTGACGAGGTTGGCCTCGGTGATAGAGCCGTAGCCGGCACCGCCCGGCAGCTTGAATGTCACCGGCGGGCCAGCCCATTGGCCGGGCGGAATGTCGGAGATAACATTCTTTTTATACGCGGCCTCGTAATGACCACCAAGGTCGTGGTACCAGACTGTGGAACCGGCCGGGATGACGAAGGCCGTGTATTCGTCCGGCACGCGAGTGACATCTTTATCGCCCGGGATGACGTGGCGGAAGGCTGCGCCGTCGTTGAAGACGCGGATTTCCAGGACGTAGTCGATAAACGACAAATCGTTCTGCAGCGAGATGCGGGCGCCGTTGCAGTGATTGACCGCCGTGCTGTGGGCGCCGTGCCAGGGATAGGTCTCGTTGACCTCATAGCGTTCCACATTGCCGAAAACAACTCCCGATGAAAGATCATAGCCGTCCAGATTCATAACAATCGTGAATGTATCGAGCACGGTCGTATTCCCCAGTGTCACCGTGAAGGTCAGACGCTCGGCGTTGGGCAGGACTGTCAACTTAACATTCCCATCCGGGCCGGCTACCTGTACCTGTTCCATACGTACCCGCTGTGAACGTCTTGTCCTCGACCTCTGCCTTGAGAAGCTCGGCTCCACGAGACATAACAAAACTGTTAGACCGACAACCATCATCAAGACACTGTTTCCCCATAAGGGGTCTTTAGGACTATTCCTTCTTTTCTGAATGACTTTTTCTCCGATAATACTCATTTAACCTCCAGAAGTGCTCTGCTCATTGAGAACCCTTACAAGAGCTCCAATAGTCAAACATCCTCATAAAAATCAAAACGTATCCCGGGTGAAAGCGTCATTGGTTTTTTTCCGTCGGCACGAGGCGTTTCAACTCCTCAGACCAATTTAGCACGACGTTGATGCCAAGAGGTGTGGATTCCTGTGATTCCTGAATCATCAGGAACCTCCCATCGGGTGCGATGTCATAATTTCGATAGTTTATAGCTTCGAATAATTCCTTAAACTCGACGACTCTGAATTCAGGCTCGGTCTCAATGGTCGCAGCTATCATCCTGGGACTGCCATGACCACTAAAATATAATAACTCTTTACCGTCCCGCGACCACACAGGCCGGTAACCACCTTTGGTCGAAATCATTGTTTTTGGGCCGGGGCCTGGATAAGGCTCTACGTAAATCTCCCAGCTGCCGGACTCTTCCGAGCTGTATGCAACCCACCGGCCGTCGGGTGACCATACGCCATGTCTTTGATTATTGTTTCTGCGGATGAACGACCGGGAACGAGGCTTTCCATTCTGCCTGTCTAACGAGAAGACTGAGATGTCACCGTCCAGCTTCGGATACTTCGGGTCAGATGCGGCAAGCAGCAGCTCCTTGCCATCAGGGGAGCAGGATGTTGGAACTCCTACAAATTCTTCGGACGTTATTAGCAACTCTTGTTTGCCGCTACTGGGAACGCTTTGCTTAAACAATTGGGGCTTTCCATTTCCATATGACCCGAACAGTACACTCCTGCCATCCGGCATCCAAATCGGATTACCACTGACTCCATCGGACGTAAGTGGGTTTAGTGTGTGGCGTATCAAGTCGTATATCCAAATGTCAGAGTTATCTCCATCGACGATAATAAATGCCGCATACGCCCCATCGGGTGAAATCCTGACATTGTTATAATTGCGAGGCGTCGCGGCCGGTAATGGTTCGACCTGCCCTTGTCTATCGACCCAGACCGGTCTTAGCTCAATGCTGCGGGTCACGAGCGGAATATAGGCGAGCGAAGCATCGCTGGAAACGGAAAACTGCGCCGACGCACTCCAGAACGCGGGCGAGGTAATAACATCGGGGATGACCGGGACATGAGAGCCAGTTACCTTGAGCTGCTCGATGTCAAAGGATACGGCATAAAGGGTTTCTCTATGCCCATAAACCAAGTGTCCGCTGGAGACATATCGCGCGCACGTTCCACCTTTGCACAAAACGTGTCGCTTACCCGTTTCGAGCGAGTATAGCTCAATCTGATTCTTATCAAATCCGACGCGCAAGTTTGTAAAAAGCACCAGCTTACCGCCCGGAAGAATCTGCGGCCAGAAATGTCCCAGCTCACCCTGGTCTGAGTCCGGCACAGTCAACTCTTTTAATCTTTCTCCAGATGCAGAAATTTGCCAGAGGCCGCTTCCTTTAGCTGTGCCTCCGGAAGGGGTGAAAATTATGTTGTCATCAGCTCCCCAGCTTCCGCCGCGAAATTGCAGGCACTCGCACAAGACGACAGGCTCACCGCCCTTGACAGATACTTTCTTGAGCTTTCTTTGGAAATGGTCGACGTACCCCACCCACTGGCCGTCGGGTGAGAAGAATGGGCTGATGGCGCCTTCCGTGCCCGGGAGCGGTTTTGCCTTGAATTCGTCCATCTCGCGAATGTAGATTTTCCTTCTCCCATCGCTGCCCGCTTCGACGTAAGCCAGGCGTTTGCTATCGGGCGACAGGGCCAGGGCACAGTGCCACAATGCTTCCATTGCAAGGGTCGTTTCGGGACTGATGGTAAAACTTCTTACCGGCTGGGTTTGTGGCGCGCCCGGTCGCCAATGACTCCAGATGGCGATAGCGCCCATAATAATCCCGAGCAATAGACAGACCGCACCCACCACTATTAGTTTCTTCCAACCGGTCGGATGTGCGGTTTCGAACGACGTAGTTGTCATCGGAGGGACGATGGAAGGCAGGTTTAATGTTTCATTTATTTCAATTGCTGCGTCCGCGATGTCATGAAGGCGGCGACGTGGGTCCTTCTCCAGACAGCGACGCAGCAAAACTCCAATGTTCGTTGGCGTGGTCCGGGGCAGCGCCTGCCAGTCAGGCTCTCCTTGCAGAACATTGGCCAACATGTCGGAAACTGTCTGGCCTTTGAAGGGCTTCCAGCCGGAGAGCATCTCGAACAGCACACAGCCGAACGACCAGATGTCACTGCGTTTATCGACCGGCTTACCACGGGCCTGCTCAGGACTCATGTAGGCCGGCGTTCCAATAACGCAACCCGGCTGGGTGATAGTGGTTGCTTGCAGGTCAATCTCTTCACCGCCGACCGCCTTGGCCAGGCCAAAGTCCAGGACCTTTACCTTGCCTTCCGGGGTTATCTTTATGTTGCCGGGCTTCAGGTCGCGGTGAATCACATCATGCTCGTGTGCTGCGGCCACGGCTTCAGCTATCTGCAGGGCTATCGTTAGGGCCTCTTTTAGGTTAATCTCAGTTTTCGTTATTCGCTCGCCTAACGTCTGGCCGGGAACGTATTCGAGAATAAGGTAGCCGATACCCTCGGCCTCTTCCAACTCTTCATAGATAGCGGCGATGTTCGGGTGATTCAAAGATGCCAGGACTCGTGCCTCGCGAGCGAAACGCGACTTGGCCTGAGGGTCGCCCATTACCTCTGCCGGCAGGCTCTTGATAGCGACGGATCGGTCGAGTTTGGTATCGCGGGCCAGGTAAACCGCTCCGACGGCCCCTCGGCCAAGCTCCCGCTCTATCCGGAACCGACCTATCCGGCCGCCCGGACCTTTCAGTGAGCTGCCGAAACCGTCCGCCTGAGGAGGTTCCTCTTTACTCTGCTGGTTATTATTTTTTTGCTCAGGGTCGCTCATCGGCGTCCCTCCGTTCGATAAATGCCTTTCGTTCGCGAGTGGGAAATGAGCCTGAGTTTACCCAATCCGATAGCAGTATAGCAACCGGCACGTATGCTGTCAAAGTAGTTAAGGATGTTCTGTATTGGTAAATTCTTATTTTCAATATACGCCTTTGACTCGCATACGCAGTGAGTAGAGCGAGGTCTGAGCGGTTATAAAGAGCGTATGTCTGTCCGGCCCGCCGAAGCATACGTTTGCGGTCCAGCCGGCGTCGATGGGGATATGTTCGATTTTTTCGCCGGCTGAATTGAAGACCGTGACACCTCTGCCCGTAAGATAAATGTTGCCCTCGTTGTCAATGGTCATACCGTCAGAGCCCATCGGGCAGAAAAGCTTTTTGTTCGACAATGTCCCATCGACATTGGTGTTGTACACATAGGTCTTCCTGTCGCCAATATCAGCTACATAGAGCAATTTGCCATCGGGTGTACCGATTATGCCGTTGGGCTGGACGAGGTCGTTGGTTAGGCGGATGAGTTTTTCGCGATTTGGACTAAGATAATAAACGTGCTGGCCGTCCTGCTCCATAGGGCCCCTGTTCCAGTAAGACCTTTTGTAGAAAGGGTCGGTAAAGTATATTCCTCCTTTCGGGTCCTTCCAGAGGTCGTTTGGGCCGTTAAGCTTCTTGCCCTTGTAGTCCCTGACCAGCACGGTGGCATTACCTTGCATATCAATCGACCATAACTCGTTATTAAGGTCTGCGCAGGCGAGCAGGTTTCCTTTTTTGTCGAAGTAAAGGCCGTTGGCCCGTCCGGGGCTTTCGTGGAAGGTTGACAGCTTGCCGTCCACCGACCATTTGAGAATCCGGTTATTAGGCTGGTCGGTGAAGAAGACGTTGCCCTGGGCGTCGGCAGCGGGGCCTTCGGTGAATTTAAAGCCGCCGGAAAGTTTCTGCACTTTTGCACCCGGCGCGATGATACCCACCTTTGCGGTGTTTGCCGGAGTTATAGCTATCAGCTCGATACCTTCGCCGGTTCCCAAATTGCGGGAGTATTTTTTATCCTTCGTATTGTTCCAGTGTTCGTGGACACCGAGACTGGGCAGTCTCTTGACGTTGCCGGGGTGGTCGGGGTCATAGAATGTCCCCGAAGGCGGATTGTTTGCCAGGGCCGCCTCGTGAAGGTAATCGTCAACTCCGGAATTGCGTGGATAGTCCTCGTATTCAGCGTGGAGAAAATCAAAGCCGACCGAATCGATGGCCACCGGGTCCTGCGATGCCAAAAGACTCGAAGTCCAGTCACCGTTAAAAGGATAAGTGCTCCACTTTCGGGGCGCTCTGTCTCTGGGATGAATTCCGGAGTAAAGGCCGTCAATTAGATACAGCACGGTCTTGCCGCCGACGTGCTTATGTCCCATCAGGTCCACAAGGTTTCTGTATATTCCCACCTTCTTGGAAAAAGCGCCTGGATGCAAATCGTAATAGCCCTTCTGCGTGGGTGTTCTGATAAGCGAACCGTAGTGGTTCTTGGCACAGAGGGTTATGCCGGCGCCCGTGTGGGCCTTGAGGTTTGCCAGGTTGATTAAGTAATCGGCTTCGGCATAGCTGGCCGGTGCGTAATCCTGCTGGGACACCTGAGGATTACAGCTCCAGTAGAAGGGGGCGGAGGATTGCTTCATCTTGATTCGGTCAAACTTGCCCGCACAATCCATGTAGCGGACGTTTGGAAACTCCTTATGCAAAATGTTATAGTATTCATTTGCAAAGCGGGTCAGGCTGTCGCCGATTGAAATGTCGGATTGCTTTACGCCGACCGTTTCAACAAGCTGGCGAAGCAGGGCGGTAATCATCTGCGGCGAGGTGTTCATATAATCGATGCCTTGTACCAAATCGTAATTTTCAGGATTGACACTTCTGACAGTCCGGATGAAGCCGACGAAGTTCACCTTGATAAATATCTTTTCGCCGGGTTGATATGCTGCATTTCCCCTGCCCTGCGTTTTGTTGAAGTACCTGAAAAGTTTGTCCCAGGCATCAGTGTCACTCGCTGTTCCGGTCAGCTCACATATTGCCCGTGACATCATTTGGTTTATCCGTGCCTGGCTCGTGTGGTTACTTTCCCACCAGTGACCATCTCCGGGTCCTTCCCAATCCGTTGCTTCTGGGTCGTGGACCCATACAACACGACCGGGATAAATACCCCCGGCCACTCCTATCGGCTCATTCGCAGGTTGAGGCTCAGCCAAGACCAACTTTTCGTTTGTAGCACTGACGGCTATCCACAAGGCGCCAATACTTACGGCGGCACATACCAAGCCCACCACATAGTGCCTTCGCGCAAAGTTGAGCTTGGCTTTTCTAAATGCCACTGCCGATGCACCCAGGCCTACAAGCCAGGCCACAAATCCTGAAGCCAACGGAAAAGCCAGCCGCTGACACGGATACGTCGCCCGTGAAGGTTTCGGTATCACCCTGACCAAAAACCATATCAGTGACACCAGGCCGGCTATGGGAAATATCCACATCAACCAGCGATATTTTATTTTGGACTTGAGGCTTTTACCTGTTTTGGGACATAAGTGGGCAGGTTTTCTTTTTAAGGATTGCATTTTGTTACCTCCTAATACTTAGCTGTGCTTAAGGCTTCTGCAAAATTGAGGTTAGGCATATATTATTTAAGAAAATCTGTT
>CAZLIO010000083.1:0-10180 GCA_964559025.1 uncultured Pirellulales bacterium
CCCCTTCACAAGGTAAGTATCATACCTCGTGGGCCGATGGGCGGGGCCACTTTTGCCCTTCCGGAAAAAGACAGAACGATATTCACAAGAAGATATTGCATGGCTCTTTTGCAGGTGTGCTTCGGTGGCCGAATTGCTGAAGAAATGTTCTGTGATGACATATCCAGCGGCGCACAGAACGACATTCAACAGGCCACCAATATCGCAAAACAGATGGTTTTGACCTGGGGTATGAGCAGTGAGCTTGGTCTCATAAGTTATGGGCCCGATATGGGGGTTAGGGACCAGATATACCTCATGCCGGGCGAGAAAGAGTACTCCGAGAAAACAGCCGAAATAATTGATACCGAGGTAAAAAAGATTACCAGCGAGGGCTATGAAAAAGCAAAAGAGCTAATAGAAGCAAACAAAAATAACCTCGAGCAAATAGCAAAGGCCCTGCTGAAATACGAAACCCTCGACGCTGATGATGTAACATTGATTTTGGAAGGCGGCCGGTTGGACAAGCCAACAGTTGCCGATTTGTTAGCCGCCGAGCAAGCCAGGAACAATAAGAACAAGCAGCCAAAGCCCGAACAAAAAGAACAGCAAGACCAGTCGGCTGACTAATATTGTTTTTACTTCAATTACCTCTGAGCTTTTTTGGGGGAAAGAACTGCTGTGATATCGAAATATAGACTTCTTACAGTCGTACTGTGGACGGTTTGTATTTTTACGGCTACCTGTTGCGCCTCAAGCCAAAACTCAACCGAGCCAGGTTCAACAATCAACCCCGATGTTACCACAAGTATCGAGCTGGTAAGATTCGAAAAGGAGTTTTCGTCTGCACGCCTCGAACCTGCTCACATGGACTCAAAAACCGGTATAGCGGTCATATTCGAAGGGACCGATGACCTTCACTATTACGCAAAGGCCAAAACCGCGCCTGCCCCCGGACTCGAGCTGAAGGTCCAAGCCGAATCCGATGATTTTACCTTCGGCGAAATTATCTTCCCGAAATGGCATCTCTTCACAGACCCGCTGAACAACAAAATCGAGGTTTACGAAGGTAATTTCACTATCTTTATACCAATCACAACCGTCAAAACTCCGACAAAAACTGCTGTAATTGATAAGGGCGATATTGAGGTCAAGATTGCCGGTATCGCTTGTACGAGCAAGATATGCCTGCCGCCATTCGAGAAAATCCTACAGACGAAGATTGATTGGTCTGGGCGCAGCTCCTGGAAAAACATAAGCAGCACTGAAACAGGTATTGATAAACCAAAGACAATCAAAGAGCCGGGGTATTCAATCCCCTTTGCCCTGGCTTTGGCTTTTGTGGCGGGCCTGTCTCTGAATATTATGCCTTGTGTCTGGCCGGTGCTGCCTCTTATCGTAATGCGAATCGTTCAGCAGGCAAAGACAGGCAAAAAGCAATCAATAATGATGGGCCTTGCTTTTTGTCTCGGGATATTGTTGTTTTTCGCATCTCTTGCAGGTGCAAATATTATCCTGCAAATCTTCTATGGAACGGTGTTACAATGGGGTGACCAGTTCCGCAATCCTGCCTTCGTTACCGCGATGGTGCTCTTGCTGGTTGTGCTGGCATTGCTGATGTTCGGGGTTGTTAATATTACTGTGCCCTCTTCAATAGCGTCTAAATCAGGTTCAGGCAAAGGCTATTCCGGCGCTGTTGGAACGGGCTTCCTGGCAGCCATCTTAAGCACGCCCTGCGGCTTCGGAATATTGGCGGTTGCTTTCGGATGGGCTCAGGCCCAGCATTGGTCGCTGGCCACTGTCGTTATAATGGCAATAGGTGTGGGAATGGCTGCACCGTATGCAATACTAACTTCAATGCCCGGCTTACTAAATCGCCTGCCTAAGGCCGGACGATGGATGGAATTATTCAAGCAGGGCATCGGATTTGTCCTGTTGATTATAGCCGTGAAGCTTATTGGTGCTTTGCCCCAAATTTACAGAACGAATGTATTATATTTTGCGGTGGTTCTCGGTTTTTGTGTCTGGATGTGGAGCGGCTGGGTCAGCTACAACACGAAAGCAGCACGCAAATGGCTCACCAGAATGGTTGCTATTGTCCTGTTGTTTGCAGCAGGGTGGGTGTTTTTACCAACACCAGCCGTGGAGCAAATCTCCTGGCAGGACTACGACGCCACTGTTATAGACAGTGCCTTAGCAGAAGGAAGACCTGTTTTAATTAAGTTTACTGCCGATTGGTGCCTGAGTTGTCAGGCGGTGGACAAAGTAGTTTACCATCGTAAAGATATCGCGAAACTAATTGAGGAAAAAGGAGTCTTGGCAGTTAAAGCTGATACAACAGCAAAGGATTATCCTGCAACACTTGCATTGAAAAACAAGTATAATGAACCCGGTGTGCCGGTAACCATATTGTTTATACCCGGGGCCGAAGAGCCTGTGAAATTCCATGAGATATTTTTTGCCGGAAAGCTGAAAGAGCTTTTGCAGGAGCTCCCTTAAAAATAATATTGTGTTAAACTCGAATAAGTAACTTGTCATTCCTGCGGAAGCAGGAATCCAGAAACGTCGGTGATATAATGTAATCCTACATTATAAACAAATTCAAACGTGACAGACTAATAGTACCTATGCCAAAAAAGACAACAGTAAAAAAAAGTAAAACCTGCCCTGAGCGAAGTCGAAGGGTCAACAAGGCCGAAGCCGCCGAAAGGGTCCGGAAAATCTTCCCGATATTGAGAAAGACATATCCTCAGGCCAAGATCGCACTTAAGTTTGTAAATCCTCTTGAGCTGTTAATTTCGACAATCCTCTCGGCCCAGTGCACGGACGTACAGGTCAATAAAGTTACCAGGGACTTGTTCAAAAAATACACCTCGGCCAAAGATTGGGCAAAAGCTGACATAAAACAAATCGAGTCGGACATAAAAAGCACAGGCTTTTATCACAACAAGGCGGTCAATATCAAGGGGGCCTGCAAAAAGATAACAGAGCAATTCGACGGCAAAATCCCCGGTACAATGGAAGAGCTTTTGACGCTGTCCGGCGTCGGCAGAAAGACCGCAAATGTCGTATTAGGCAACGCCTTCGGCATACCGGGAGTAGTCTGCGATACGCATGTTATTCGCCTGTCACGCCGATTGGGACTTTCCGATAAAAAAGATGCGGTTAAGTTGGAATTCGATTTAGCCGAAATAGTACCGAAGAAGAACTGGATGTTATTCAGTGATTTGTTGATTTTTCATGGACGAAATATTTGTAAGGCTCGTAAGCCGGATTGTGGAAATTGCCCCATTGAAAAATTCTGCCCCGCCGCTTACAAACCGGCTTTATGGTAGTGAAAAACGTAAAATAGAAAATGCAATGTTTGATACTCGTAGTACGAGCAACGAGAATCGAGATACGAAATATGATTGATTCTATCGAAAATCCAGTGAAAGACCTCTGGCGGATATTCAGAGTAATGGCTGAGTTTACCGAAGGCTTCGAAGAGCTTGCTTCGGTTGGGCCTGCCGTGTCGTTTTTTGGCTCTGCACGAGCAAAGCCACACGACAAATATTATAAGCTTGCCGAGCAGACCGCTGCGGAAATTGCAAAGGCCGGATTCGCCATAATAACCGGAGGAGGCGGTGGAATTATGGAAGCAGCAAATAAAGGAGCTGCAAAAGCAGGAGGTCAAAGCATCGGCCTGAACATCGAGCTGCCGTTGGAGCAAATTCCAAACGACTACCAGAACCTGTCACTGCATTTTCGATATTTTTTCGTCCGCAAAGTAATGTTCCTGAAATACGCCCACGGTTTTATAGTCTTCCCCGGCGGCTTCGGGACTATGGATGAGTTCTTCGAATCGCTCGTTTTGATTCAAACATTAAAGCAGGCATCTTTCCCCGTAATTCTCATGGGTAGTGAATACTGGGAAGGATTAACCGAGTGGATGATGGAAAAGATGCTGAAAGAGCACAAGTTTATCGCACCGGAAGATTTGAATGTCTTCACGGTAGTGGATGAGCCGAGTGCAGCAGCCGAAATTATCGTGGAATTTAGAGATGCACAGGGCCGCGTCGGAATCGAACTGCCCGCTGGAATGAAAAAAAGCTAATTACTGCACGTCCAATTATCATTCCTGCGAAAGGTTGTCATTCCTGCGAAAGCAGGAATCTAATATTTAGCCACTCAATTTCGTTGAGGGGTTTTTCTTTTCATCCCCCAATTTTATTGGGAGCATTTTCTTTCTGTATATCTACTCTATACCTGACCCTGAATTTCGGGGAGATTTTCTGCTCCATTAATGACTTGAGATATTCCAAGCTTGATCGATCAGGAACACTTCCAAAAACCAATATATCTTTACCATGGTTGCTTGTACTTACACCAATTTTTAATTGAGAATATCTTGTGTCACTCTCTAAATAATTTTCTATCGAACTAATCTCTCGCTTTGCCTGCCTCATATTTCTCCATTGGACAGGACCCGGCCACCAATACGTCGACACTCCTATTGCAATGAATAAACACGGATAGAAAATCAATCGTTTCTTCAATGCCCACTTCATTTTGCATAAGAACCTAATCTTGTAGGGTGAGTCCAATCTCACTAATTATAACGCTTCATTATCCGCCAGCCCAGATTGCATTGCACTTTTCATCGTCTGCATACGATGTCTTCAGAAAATTATAGATATTCGGCAGCTTTACTTGCAGCTCTTGCTCGGTGAGCTGTTTTCCAAGTATCCTTCCGTCTTTTGTCGTCACAGTATAGATGGGTCCCTGGTATCCGGACATAATGCTAACGACCTCGTTCCTCGTCCCAAGAGATACTATCACTGGGAGGTTGTCCTCTAAATTCCCGGTCTGCACACGCCCCGACTGTACACCGCATCCTGAGCCTATGAGCGTAAGCCCGCAGAGAATCAATATTACTATCTTTCGCATATTGCCACCTCTTTCATAGATACATATTAAAAGCTCACCGGTCCCGGCGTACCTACCTTTATAGTACGACCAGCTAATGCAATTACTTTAGAAAATATCAATAATTGACGCCCATTGCTACATAGTCGTAGGATGGAGCTTATCCCACCAATTATACTGCGAAGTGAGAGTCAGCAAAACTCATATTTTCGATTAGTACAATATCTAACCGACCTTGCCGTCTCCGTCGATATCGAGTCCGTGAATCTCCTCAATCTTCTTCACCAGCTCGCGCAATGTGTTCTGTACCCTTGAAACCTGATTCTCAAGAAACTGGACTCTGTCCTCAACCGAATCGGATTTCCGCTTCTGGCCATACATCAGCCCGGTTTGTACTACTTCCCACAGAATTCCCATCTTTACCTCAATTCATTGTTATAACATTAAATCTTCACTGCTTCAAAATCCACCTAACCAAAAGCTCACCTGACGCCGCTTTTACACCCGTTCCGGTTGCAGCAAGGTCTCAGGTATTTAATTTGCTTCTTAGCTCTAACAACCCTTCTTCGAGCTCACTGCGAGGCAAGTTTCCATCTTCAAGCTCCTGATCTGTTTTTTCCATCAAGCGCTCGTAAAAGGATTCTCCTGTTTTCAACGCGCTGTCTATTCCGTTTTCAGCGATTTTGAAAAGGCAGTCTTCCGCCTTTGCATATTCATTTCTATATTCATAAAAGAAAAGGAGCTTTTCGTAGATGTCCATTGGAAGATTATTGTCCCGTACTGTTTGAAGGATTTCATCAATGGCAGATATTGCTTCATTCTTCAGAGCTTCATCCAGCTGCCGAACGCAGAGCAAAAGCAAATCCAGGGCCCTGAGATAGCACCCATATGAGCCTGCGGGATGATCTGCTTGTCTTGCTTTTGCTTCTAAAATGAATAGTTGAGCGGCAATATAGCATCTCTCTACATCGAGTTGCCCGCTTATGCTGAATATGTTGACTAATTCCTGATTAGGGATGCCAAGAAGAAAGTCGAAACGTAATCCGAGGTATCGCTGTGAAGCGGATTGAATATCCAATTGTGCTTGTTCTACATTCCCACTCTTTATTTTAAAAAGCACCGCCGCGAGGAACCGGGCAAACTGTTGAATCATACGCATTATGTAATCTTTTTCGAACATTTCAGTTATACCGACCGAGATTACCAGATACATTTCATTCGTTCAGGAACACCGATAGTTAAACATTTTCGGTTGCATCCTCATACTTGGTATTCAGCTTATCGCAAAAATCTTTCACTTTCTCTTCAGGAATTTCTTTCGTAATATAAAAAGGGTAATCAAAGAAAGCGTCATACCATTCTAATAGAATTTTATCGCCTTTATATACATGGAGATGTATTGCCGCTTCAGGTGTAGCACGCTTTTCTGTCAATTTCGCAAGAGATTCTAAATTCTCTTGCGTGATCGGCACATGAAAGATCTTGGGGATAGGCCAAATAGTCCCTAAAGCCAACTTTTGTGTCTTTTCGGCGGTATGATTCTCCAAAAAAGCTAAAATCTCTTTTGTAGGCGTTCCCCCCTCTAAGTAGAGAATCGAACCAGAAGGAACAAAATGAATTAAAGCGCGTAGAAAAATTGTCAAATCTCGTACGGGGCCTGCCTTCCAAAAAGGAGGTTTCAATGAGATTCCTCTTCGTTCTTCCGCCGAAACATATCCGAGTATTCTTGATAACCAACTCATTTTTATGTCTAACGCTTTGGCTAACCGGCTTAGGCATTAGCCCGCTTCTATCTCCTGCTACTGTTCGGAATTTGGTCCTGAAAGACCGAATGATTCTTGTATTGTCTGAATACTTTTGTGAAAAGTCAACACCACAAAAGAGCCCACAATCACAAGGTTCGCTATTGATTGAGCATTTATCGCCTCTTCCATAGCCTTAAAATCTGCATTGAGAATATCTTCCGCATAAATCATATTCCGTATATAGGGCATGAAAATGCTAAATACTATCATTCCAAAGTTGATTATACTTTCAAAAAGTGTCACTACCGCCGAGTACCGGGGGACAAAATACATGCAGACCCCGCAGAGAATACAGAACCCATAATAGAGGTTCTTATACAACGGCCACGAATCAAGGGCACTAACCCGCACACTTACCCCCCAGAAATAATCAACAAATATAAACAAGGGAGTAATATAAAAGTACCATCTCGCAATAGAATTTCTATAGCCAATACTCATAGGCTCTTGCAATTATAACTCTTTTTGTTCTTCGTAAAAACCTGTCATCCCGACCCCAGTGAGCTTTTAGTCCTGAGCAGCGCCGAAGGGCGAAGCGAACGTAGTGCAGACACGTAGCGGCGGCAGCTAAATCCTATAAGCATATTAAGAGTCCGAACGATCCTGTTCCACGAAAATCAGTTCCTCAACTTTGAAACCTGAATCTTCGGCGGCCTTAACCAGTTTATCTATTATGGATTTACTAAGCGTCTTCTCTCTCGCCAATATCCATAGATACGACCTTGTCGGGCCGCAGACCATCGCATAAGAATAGCCCTCGTGGTCAAGGGAAATAACATTATAGCCGCCGTAGAACGGCCAAAAAAACGTCACTTTCAAACGGCCGACAATCTTTCCCTTTACAAAATATGCTCGACCCCGAACTTCTTTCCATTTGCCGCTGTCTTTATCAAGGCCCCTGTTCAAAACATCTATCCCTCCGTCTTTCCTCAAAGTATAAGTCGCGGACACGTTGCTCAGCCCGCGTTCAAAACTATGGTCCAACCTCGCAATTTCATACCACTTACCCTGGTATCGACCGGCATCAAAGTCCCTAACCGCCTCTACGCCGGAGGGAATACTGCTGCATCCCGCCGGTACAAACAACATCAGAATACTCATTATCGTTTTTCTCATAATTCTATAACCTCCCTTAACCACGCATCCGTGCATCTACTCATTTTCTCATCCACCAGTGTCACTCTTTTTCTCTTCCCACTTTTCGGCCAGCCACCACGTCGGTTTCTTGCGATTAGCGTAATCCAGATATATCTTAAAAACATCGCCTTGTGAATCTCTCACAACATAATAGCGGCGGTGCCTTCGCGTACGCCATTTCTGGCTGCGAGGCGGCAGCCCGCCATACCCGGTATCAACGCGTTCGTCCAGCACTTCCACGACATCATGGACCGCTCCCCGCCACTTGAAACGCACCGGCCGCGGCGACGTCTCCGCCTGTTCAACCTCAATACTTTCCCCGATAAATTCTTCCATCACAAACAGCCCTTGAAACCAAAAGCACATAACGAAAAGCTCACGAGACCTCAGAAGCCAACGGCGAAGAAAGATCCAGCTAAACAGGGTGCTGGAGCCTTAGCCTCAGCTATCAACTAATCCTCTCGAATACCACTAAGCAGTTTAACTGGTTCTGATTTGTGCCCGGCCCGATCGTAAAGATACACATTAACCTCTATAGTGTTAGGTTTCGGAACGGAAACCAACACTGATGGCAAGGTTTCTTCCCAATACTCTCTGGACATTGGTATATTCACATCAATCCCCTCACCTTTCATATAGCTATGCCATCTTTCCTTGTCAGCCTGCTGGTCGGCGTCACGGATATCTACAGGTACAATCCGAGCAGCATCAACATCAAACAAATTTCGGTAAGCAAAAACCGGGTATTCCTCCAGACGTACCTGACTGGTCCCATTAGCATCGACATAATGCTCTTCGACGCCGAATCCAATAACGTCCCTGTCTTCATCAAAGAAACTCAGCCAGAGCACTGCTGGGCGTTCCACCGGTTGCCCCAGTACAGCCCAAAATAGAATTGGCTCCGGGTCTACATTCTTGCTTCGCCACTTTGACAATGCCAGCTTGGCACGTTGCCCCACACCAGGAAATTTCCCACCGATCCCCCCTCCTTCACTCAACGACTTCAGTTCCTCTTCAATAAAACGGGGCCCGGGGACCAAGAAGTAGTAGATGCCCTCAAACTTCCCAAAAAAGTAGTATGAGTAAAACTGTGTGTTCTTGTCGTTAGTGACCCATTCGACTTTCATCGACCCGAGGGCTTTGAGTGTGTAATATTTCACACGATCCCTGTCCTCTCGCTCAATACGAGCCCGAGTGATACGTTTGATATCTTGCTCGAGATCACGCTCGAAAGATACCTTAGTTTCTCTCAAATTCATTTCTGATACATACCCATTTCCAAAATAAACAAGTTGCAGAAAAGCATCTACATCCTTTCTGGCATGTGCATCTTTGTATTCCTTTACCAGTGACTTAAACGATCTCCTACCTTCCCCAGCATTCCGATCACAAGAACTGTATACAAGAATGACCCAAAAGGAGATAATCAATAATATACGATGAGTGTACTGCATAGAAATCTCTCCCAAACTGTTAATTATTTAGTTCTATTCTATATAAGTACTCAAACAACGCTCATTACACAAATATTAGACTCCTGTACTTCACGAGCAGCCTATCCTGAGCTTGTCGAAGTAAGCGATAAGTCATAGTTTAATCCGCTCCAAAAACTATACGCCGCAGAAAGCAAATTTTCAAGCAAAAACCAGTTAACCAATTAACCAATTCGCTAATTCACTAATTTGCTACTCACCAACTCATCGCTTTCTCAAGATGTCCCAGCAGATACTTCCTCCCCGGCCCGCCCAAATGCTCCCACGGCAAAATCTCATCCCGCTCAAATTCTCTCTCTGCGAGGCCTTCTATGTCGAATCCAAATTTCTCAAATGCCTTTTGCCAGTGCGTATAATCAAAACATTCGTCCCACAAATCGAACCTCGCCCCCTCCCGCCAGGCCGCCTCAATAACATCGCATAAACGTCTGTTACCTCGACCAATTACTGATTCCAATACACTGCGGTTTATATCGTGAAACTTAAACTGTAGAAATTTAGCACGAAGTTTTCTTTTCTCATCGAATATTAACTCTTTCGCCTGCTCGAAATATGACTTCGGCTTCTGCCCTAACCAGCTGAACGGCGTATGAGCCTTCGGCACAAAACAGCTAACAGTAATATTAATCTGGCCCGTCTTGCCGTCTATACCTTTTCGCAGTTTGGCCAATTGAAATGATAACTGCACAATCCGTTTTACATCCTCCAGAGTCTCGCCGGGCAGACCAACCATAAAATATAACTTCAATCTTTGCCAGCCCGCCCGGTACGCCGCCTCCACCGCAGCGAACAGGTCCTCCTCTTTCAGGGGCTTGTTAATGACTTGCCTTAATTTTTCACTGGCCGCTTCAACAGCAA
>CAZLIO010000084.1:0-10027 GCA_964559025.1 uncultured Pirellulales bacterium
CAGAGCAAACGCAGTCATTAACAATCGCAGGGACTTGTTATTCTATGCCAAAAGGATACCAAACGCCATCTGCCAGGAGTTCATCACAGGTACGGAGCATACCTGCGATGTATATGTTGACTTCAATATGAAGGTTCGCTGTGTCGTTCCGAGAAAACGCATCGAGGTAAGGGCCGGAGAGGTGAGCAAGGGACAGATAGTAAAAAATCCCCGCATTATGAGTGAAGCTGCTATGTTGGCCGAGACACTCGGGGCAGGGCCGGGCGTTATCACTCTGCAATTGTTTCTTACCGACGATGGTAGGCTAAAATTCATTGAAATAAATCCGCGATTCGGGGGCGGCGCACCGCTCTCAATCAAGGCTGGCGCAAACTTTCCAAAATGGATATTGCAGGAAGCATCAGGCAAAAAAACAAACATCCGTTTCGACGGTTTCAAAGATGATTTAATTATGCTCCGCTACGACAGCGAGGTTTGGCTAAAAAATCCTTAATCTACACAGGACTTCTTAATCGACTATTTTCCAGACAATTCCCTTACCCTTATGCCCGGCTATCGGCGAGACGGCGTAAACATCGCCTTCCGAGAGCCATTGCTCTATGGATTTTTCACTCAATAACGGCAAACCTTCACTGCTTGCGTATTCGGATATGATTTTGACATCTGCCCTCTTTCCCTTAACCTCCTGCATATACAGCAGTGGATAAACCATCGTATTGTCGGCATAAACAACTGCGTCGGGCCCAAGCTTTTCAAATACTTCATCGGCGAATTTTTCCGCCCCACTGTAACCTGCCTTCCAAGGCTGTAAAAACCATACATAATCATTACGGCGGGGGACATCCGCTCTGGTGGTAAGATTGAACTTCTGTTTCTGGGCAACGGCTGGAGCAACAATATAAGTTGGGACTGGCAGCAAGGATAAAATTAAAATCACCAAACACAGAATTTTGCTATTGTACTGAGCAATAAGCAAATTAACTCCGAGGCCAATCATGACCGAAACTAAGCAATAAAAGGGTATGAAAAACGCGTACCTGTCCGGCACCGTATAACGAAAAGCAAATACAAAGAAAAGAATCAACAACGCCGCAAGAACCTTCGCGAAGCCGTGACCTCGTGGCACTTTTGTCAGCCCATAGAGACCCGCGAAGAAAAATATGACGTTGGGCGTGGGAAAATTGTACGCAAAAAATATCAGGTTCTCTTTGATAAGGCCGGCCGAGAGACTTACGTTAAGAACATTCCCCTGCCAGTTTTTGCCGAAAAGCGCCGAGGCCATAGTAGCCGTAAAACTTCCGCTCTGAATAATATTTTTGCCGATAAGGTATCCGTATGGAGCTGCACCGATAATCCACAGCAGAACAATAATTCTAAAGTGTCTTAGCTTAATTTGCTTCCGCGTCAACAGAACTATGCAAAACACCAGATAGCAAACCAGTGCAATAACAGCAAACATATGATTGGCGACTGCCAGGCCGTTCAAAAGCCCTAACAAATATAGAAACACCATCCGCCTTGTCTTAAAATATTGCAGCAGCATTAACAATTCGGTCAGTAACAGTGCCGTATAGAGTGTATAGGTTTCCGCAATAACGGCGTGCCGCCAGAAGGTATGCGATAAAGCTAGCGTAGCAGCAGCAATCACGGCGGGTAAAATCCTGCCCAGCCATATTCGCAGGAGCAAAAACAGATTTGCGATTGTGAACGCCGCCGCAACGGCTGATATCAGGTTTATCCTGTACGCGAATTCGCCCAGCCGAATGTACTTCACGCCAATGCCGATAATATGATAAAGCGGGTGTGAAAGTGCCAGACCGAGATTGCCCTCAATATCGTTGTGCAGGATTCGGTATTGATACATCCCACTGTCCTGCCAGAGCGCCCCCGGCGCACAAGTAGCTACATACAGGACAGCCACTATTAGAAGGACAGCAATGTAACTTGCTTTAAGATTGTTACCGGCTTTGAGCATTGGCTATTTTCGGTTGGCCATTTCCTATTGATTTATTTTCAAGTGATTATTTGTTAATGCCTTTTCAAATATCGAAGATCCGCCGTCTTTTGGCGGAATCAATAGTCAATAGTAAATAGTAAATAATCAATTAAATCGTTACTGTTAAATATTGTGTATCATCCGCAAATCGCATCACACCTTCATAGACGGCGGGAACAAGCAGAGTATCACCGGCCATGAATTCAACTTCGCTTCCTCCCCCTCCTGTAATTGTCCCGAAGCCCGAAATTATAATCAGCGTTTTCATCCGGCCGGGCGAAAGAAGCACCTCGCAATCTTTTCCCTGATGGCCTTTGTCTATCCTGAAGTATTCACAATCAACCAGCCGCCCCATCGTTCTTACTGAAAGGTTATCACCTGATGCATCGAAGTGGATACTTTCTAATGCTTCTTTTATATGCAGCTCTCTGGCCTTGCCGGCTTCGTCAACCCTGTTCCAGTCGAAAACCCGATACGTTGTATCCGAGGGCATCTGAATCTCGGCTATCAGTAAGCCCGGCCCTACGGCGTGTGCCGTTCCGGACGGAAGAAAATGACACTGGCCTTTTTCAACCGTCACCTTTGCTAACATCTCGGCCACATTGCCTTTTTCTATCGCTTCGGTGAATTGCTCTTTTGTTACGCCTTTTTTCAGCCCTTTATAAATTACCGCATCGGGCTCGGCTGATATGATATACCAGCACTCGGTTTTAGGCTCCCCCTTACCCATTCGCCGGCACGTTTCCGGGTCGGGGTGAACCTGTACGCTCAGAATGTCCTGGGCATCCAGAAACTTGATTAACAGTGGAAAAGGTCCTGAGAAGTTTTCATCGCCGGTTATTTCTTTGGGATATTTTTCAATCGCCGAGATTAGAGTTTGGCCGGTCAATTCACCGTTTGAGATTACAGACTTATCGTTCGGCAAATCAGCCAATTCCCAGCTCTCGCCGATTTTCTCAAACGGCGGTATATCTTTATCGAAAACCTCTCGCAGCTTCTGCCCGCCCCAAATCCGCTGCTTATAAATCGGCCTAAACTTTAACGGATACGCTTTCACGTAGCCTATTCTACCCCCAACCTCTCACCCCGTCCACAATCCGATTCGAAGAATTTTTCAGCTCATATCCTAATGGCACACGTAACAAAAAAAAATTGTGTTTTCAAATGTTCGACGTAGTACTTTTCATTAATGAAAAGTACTACTACTTTACTTTCCGACAATGGACAAAAACAACAGGTTTTGTACTAAAGGAATTTATAGTTTGAAAAAAATCAATAAGATGCCTTCTGTTTTTCTAAGCGCACGCCGGGCACAGGCCTTCGAAACGGACCTGCTGGCGGTGGATAATAAAGCCCTTGTGGGGGCTTTGAGCCATAGGCAGCGATATTTCCGTCAGGCAGTGTGTGCTGCCGCAGTTTGTACAGGTAAAATGAGGATGACACTGGCTTTCGGTGCAGTTATGGGCTAATTCAAAATGGCTCGCTCTTTTCTCGATAAAAGCCTTATGCACCAGCCCGACCTTCAACAGACTTTCCAGGGTTCGGTAGATTGTAACCTTGTCGAAGTGTTTTTCCCCCAATCGCCTGGAAATCTGCTCTTGGCTCAGTGGCTTGTCGGTTTCCATCAGCACTTTCAGTATAGCTATTCTGACTTCAGTGCAGTAAAGCTTCGCTGCTTTTAACATCGTACGAGACTGTAAGTCTAAATTCGGCTTCATAACTATATTGCATTAATGGTGATGGTGAATATGCGATAAATCGTCCGACGATTTCACAAATAACAAAGGAAAAACGATATCACTGAAACAGCAGGGCAGCAAGACCGCTAAAAACAAGAATCCGAAACTGCCCACCGCTTTCAAAACCGAGAGCTGCCCGCCCATTGCCATAAGCATATGGAACGAGGACGCCCACGTACTCAGCAGAACATGGCCTGCGTGCGGGAATTTGGTCCTCGGCTTGAAAAGTGCTATCAGCACACCTGCTATTGCAGCCGGTATCACTATGTACCAGCCTTCGATAAAGCCGATATGTGCCTGCTCAGCGAAACCTGCATGCTCGTGTGCGTGGGTCTCGATGCGCATACCTAAAAGCACCTCACCGACATAAGGTATCAGCGAATCGCTCAAGGTCGCAATTCCCAGCGAGCCGAAAAATCCAACTAACAAAATAAATATGAATTTCGGTCTTTTTGTGTGAAGCTGAAACATTGCAGCGGTTACGATAGCACTTAAAACCACGTGAGCGGGGTGAAAAACATAGAATATCTTTCGGCTCGTCTCGTGTTCAAGATTCTTAAACAGCAGCATACAGACGATACCTGTAAAAGCCCCGAACAAAGTAAACGGTGCGTGGCTCTCCAATTCATGCAAAATAATTGCAAGCTTTTTTCGTGTCTGCATTTGGTACCTCGAAGTTGTCGATTGTCTGAGTTTGTCATTCCTGCGAAAGCAGGAATCCAGACCCTTCCAGTTAGTATATTGTGCAATTCTTTCGGAAATTTTTAACTGTAATTGGTATTACTTAAAAAAACATTTTACACTTACTACGTCAAAATTGCAACTAAGTTGCATATTTTTTAATTTTTTTCCATTTCAGCATTAACCGGCGGGCTATACGCTTATAAAAATAAGCAAGCTCGTTTACTCAGGATAAAAAGGTGATAAGCCGGATTATACAGTTGAAGTGGAAAAGGAGCTTTGCAAAAAGCACTCTAACTAAATCGACAGTCAATTAGTGCAAATATTTATGAATCAAAAGCTTTTTTAACCGGTTCCGTATGCCTTCTCTTGCATTCCACTGTCCTCGAATCTATAATGAACACACGTAACGATGGCTCGTATTATGAGTCGACATTTAAATTAAAGAAACAGGTATAACTGATGCCCAATCAATCGCCTAAAACCGGAACAGGTAAGATAAGTCAAGGGTGGCTACGTCGGAACGCCACAAAGGCGGTCATCATTCTCGCTGCGATAGCGATATTGACCGTAATCACGAAAATGCCGACGCGAAAACGGGATGCACCTCCAACCGAAGCGCCGCCGGTGAACGTCTCGGTCATCACTGTAATTGCCGAACCCCAGCTTGCCGACACGTTCGACCTGCCGGCCATCGTCGAGCCGAACCGCATCGTCACGGTCTCTGCCGAGGTCGCGGGCCGAATCGAGCGTATCCCCCAAAAGGAGGGCAGCGAAGTCCGCGCCGGGGACCTGCTCATCCAGCTAAATACGGACCTCATCCGTCCCATGTTTGAGGTCGCCGAGGCGCAGGTCGAGCGAGACCAGATTGAGTTCGATCGCATGACTAATCTCGTCAAACAGGACGCCACCCCCCGCCGCGACCTCGAGAATGCCACCACCCAGCTGGCCATCAGCAAGGCCCGACTCGACGAGGTCCGTGCCCGTCTGGACCGCACCAGCATCCTCGCCCCAACAGCCGGGGTGCTGAACGAGATCCTCGTCGAGGAGGGGGAGTACGTTGATGCCGGCAAGGCGGTGGCCGAGGTCGTGGATACGCATACGGTTAAGGTCGTGGTGGATGTACCTGAACGCGACATTGCGTTCTTCGCCGTCGGCCAGAAGGCGCGTATCTTTGTGGACGTAAAGGGCCGGCAGAAATCGCTGGTCGGGCCTATCACATTCATCAGCGAGTTGGCCGATCAGCGAACCCGCTCCACGCGAATGGAAATTACTCTGGAGAACAAGGAACGGCTTCTGCGGAGCGGGCAGATAGTGCTTGTCCGCCTGACGCGACGTATTTTGAAAGACGCCATCATGGTCCCGCTGCTGGCTGTGATTCCGATGGAGGATAGCAAGGCCGTCTATGTCGTCAATTCCACAAAGGCCGCCCGTCGCGAGGTCGAGCTCGGATTCATCAAGGGTGACCATGTCCAGGTAAAAAGCGGTCTGGAGGCGGGCGACCGGCTGATCATCGCCGGCCACCGTTTCATCGCGCCGGGACAGAAAGTAAACGTTGTATCAGAGAATAAATAGCCGCTATGCTCATCACCGACACTTCCATAAAAAATCGAACCACCGTGGCCGTACTTGGTCTAATCATCATCCTTATGGGCGGCTACAGCTATCTCTCATTGCCCCGAGAAGCCTTCCCGGACATCCCCATCCCGCATATCCTGGTCAGCACAACGTATGAAGGTGTCTCGCCGGAGGACATCGAAACATCCGTCACGATGAAAATCGAAAAGGAGCTCAACGGCATCCGGGGTATAAAAGAGATTCGCTCGAGCTCCGCCGAAGGTCTTTCGATGATTGACGTGGAGTTTACACCGAACGTGCCGACCGAGGTGGCCCTGCAGCGGGTACGCGACCGCGTTGACCTGGCAAAAGGCGAGCTTCCCATGGATGCCGAAGAACCGGTAATCAAGGAGATAAATTTAGCCGAGTTCCCCATCATGCTCATCAGCATCTCCGGCGACGTCTCGCCCGTCCAGTTCAAGGAGATCGCCGACACCTTGCAGGACACCCTCGAAACAGTGCCCGGTGTGCTCAAGGTGGATGTGCTCGGTGCGCTGGAACCAGAAATCCGGCTGGAGTTCGACCCCGACCGGCTGGCCTCGTATAACCTCATGATACCGGAAATTCTGGCACTTATCCCTTCGGAAAACGTTAACATCTCCGCCGGTGGTCTCGATACCCCGGGCACAAAGTTCAATGTGCGCGTCCCCGCGGAGCTTGTCACGGCCGAAGAGGTGGACCACCTCCTCTTGACTGTACGTGACGGCAGGCCCATCTATCTCTCCGACGTCGCCAACGTGCGGGCCGCCTTCAAAGACCGTACCACCTACTCACGACTCAACGAGGCCGACAATGTCACCCTTAGTGTACAGAAGCGTGTTGGCGCCAACGTCGTCCATATCTCCGACTACATCAGGACCGTTATCGACAAGGCACAGCAGCAGGTCCCCGGCGCAGTCAAATTCGACATCACCTTCGACATGTCCAAGTACATACGCAACACCGTGGCCGACCTGGAAAACAACATACTCGCCGCGCTGATCCTCGTAACGGGCGTGCTGCTGCTGTTTTTGGGCTGGCGACCGAGCACCATCGTGGCAATGATTATACCGCTTAGCATGCTCATCACCTTCTTCCTCATCCAGATGCTCGGCTACACACTGAACATGATCGTGCTATTCAGTCTGGTACTGGTCCTGGGCATGCTCGTGGATAATGCGATTGTCATCGTCGAGAACATCTACCGCCACATACAGCTCGGCTATAGCCGCTTCGAGGCCGCAAGGCTCGGCGCACGCGAGGTCGCCTGGCCGGTCACCACCTCAACGTTCACGACCGTGTGCGCCTTCTTACCACTGATGTTCTGGCCTGGAATCATGGGCGACTTCATGAAGTACCTGCCCATCACCCTGTCCCTCGGCCTGCTCTCATCGCTCTTTGTGGCCCTCGTGTTCAGCCCGACAATATGCTCCGTTTGGGCAGGTCATTCAGCCCAGGCACACCAGAGAGACCATTGGTTCATCAGGGGCTACAGTCGCATCCAGCGAGCTGGCTTGGAATATCCCGCTATGACTTTATTCCTGGCTGTATGTCTTTTGCTCAGCATGGTCGTCCTTTACGCCAAAATCGGCAAAGGCACGGAGTTCTTTCCTCAGGGCGACCCTGAACGAGCAAACATCAACTTGCGAACACCGCAGGGTACGAACATCCACGAGACGGACCGCATCGTCCGCCTAATCGAGCAGCGAATCAAACCTTACAAGCCCTATATCGAGCACATTGTCACAAGCGTCGGCTCCTCGGGTGGCGGTTTTAGCCTCATGGCCAGTGCCGGCGGCCCGCACCTGGCCAACATCAGTCTGATTTTCTACGACTTCACCGAGCGCCAGCGCCCTTCAATGGAAATCATCGCCGGAATTCGAAAGGATATTGCCGATATATCCGGCGCCGAGATTAAAATCGAACGCGAGGAGGAAGGCCCGCCCACCGGCGCGCCTGTCACCGTCCGTATCATTGGAGAGAACTTCAAAACACTCGAACGTCTCAGTAAACAGGCCCATCAGAGCATCGCTGGGGTGCCGAATATCATCAACCTCCGCAGCGACCTCGAGGCCACACGCCCGGAGCTGGCCTTCATAGCAAATCGCCGCAATGCCATGCTCCTCGGTGTCAATACCGCCACCGTCGGGAACTTTCTCAAAATGGCGGTCTTCGGAACCAGGGTCGGAAGCTATCGCCAGTACAACGACGAGTACGACATCACGGTACGCCTTCCCCTCGCCCGGCGTGTCAATATCGACGATCTGTACTGCCTGCAGATTCCAAACGTATCCGGGAACGCCGTGCCCCTCAGCTCACTTGGTAATTTTGACTACCGCGGCGGATTTGGTACTATCAACCGCGTCAACCAGAAACGAGTCGTAACCCTCACGGCCGACGCCGAAGGCCGACTCAGCTCCGAAGTGCTCAGAGACGTGCAGAACAGACTATCCATGCTCGAGCTGCCGAACGGCTATGAGATTCGATACGCCGGCGAAAAGGAAACCGAGGACGAGTCACGCGCCTTCCTGGGAAAGGCCTTTGCCATCGCCATTCTGCTCATCATCCTTGTGCTGGTCATCCAGTTTAACTCACTTAAGGTGCCGTTCATCATAATAACCACAGTGATCCTCTCCCTCATTGGCGCCATGGCAGGATTACTGATCTGCGGCTTGCCCTTCGGCATCATCATGACGGGCATCGGTGTTATTAGCCTGGCCGGAGTGGTAGTGAACAACGCTATCGTGCTGCTCGCCTATACACGGCAGTTGCAGCAGCGGGGGATGGACCTCGTCTCCGCCGCGGCAGAGGCCGGCGTCACACGCCTGCGCCCTGTGCTCCTCACCGCGACGACCACAATCATCGGCCTCATACCAATGGCCACCGGCATCTCCTACGATTTTCACACCTTCACCTGGGCCACCAAGAGCGAATCCAGCCAGTGGTGGCGAAACATGGCGGTTGTCGTCATCTTCGGCCTCGGCTTCGCCACGATCCTGACGCTCGTCGTGGCTCCCTCGCTCTACGTCATGCTCAGTCGCCTCTCCCTCCGGCTGGGGTTCAAAGGGGTGGACGCCGGGGAAAAACCGCTGACAGGGGAAACACCGGTGACAGCCACCGCTTAATTGTAGTGACATCAATATAGGAGCAGACAATGAAGAAGATAGTTGTATTACTATGGTTGGTGATTCTCACGTCTTGTATGGGTTGCCGGAGCACCTCTGGTCCGGCTCAGCCGCTCATCGGAATTACAAGTGTTTATAAGGTAGATGAGAACAACGGTTCGGCTTCGACTATGGTTGGCTTCACTTATGTTGAGGCTGTTGCTGAGAACGGCGGCGTGCCGGTAGTGCTGCCGACGGTTACGAATGAAGAGATTTTGCAGCGATATGTCCAGGAGCTGGACGGCTTGGTGCTGGTAGGAGGCGCGGATATCCCGCCTTCGGCCTACGGCCAGCAGCCACACGAAACAGTAAAAGTATTACCGATGCAGCGGTACAATTTCGAAAGAAAATTAATCTCATTATGGCTGAGCAGTGGCAAACCAATGCTTGGGGTTTGTCTGGGTATGCAGTTTACAAATGTCGTTTCAGGTGGCTCGCTCATACAGGACATCCCTTCGCAAGTAGGAACAGAGGTGGCGCATCGCCGAAAGTACCATCGTGTGCGGATTGAGCCGGGCAGCTCTTTGGCTGAGCTCCTTGGCGCCGAAGAGGCCCTCGTCTATTCAAACCACCATCAGGCGGTCGATAAGCTGGGGAAGAAACTGAAGGTTATTGCTCACGCCGAAGATGGTGTCATCGAGGCGATGGAGTGTATCGATTGTAAATTCGGATTATTTGTCCAGTGGCATCCGGAACAAATGGAAGATACCAAGCACCGAAATGCAATCTACGGTGCGTTGATTCGGGCCTGCGCTGCGCAAAATTAGTACTCTCCATAGAGAGATAGGTTAGGCTTATGCAAAATTGAGGTTAGGCATATATTATTTAAGAAAATCTGTTTTTTTGATTTT
>CAZLIO010000085.1:0-9952 GCA_964559025.1 uncultured Pirellulales bacterium
CAACGGCATGACTTCGCAGCGACTTGGCAAGCCCTGCAAGTTCCGGCGCCGTCGGCCCCTTGACTCGCATCGCTGTTAGAAACGCTGCAATTTGAGCCTCAGGTACCTCGCCTTCAAAAATAACATCCAGCAAATCCGTCGCCTGCTCAAAGCTCAAATCTTCACCTTCAAGCAACGTTTTTATATATTCTGTTATTCCTGCCATATCAGGTTCCTTTTTTTCACTTATGTTTCACTTTTTCGCTGTCTCTTTTTCTGCGATTGATAAAATATTTTCAATTATCTTACCGCCAGCGGGAGTCAGAATGCTCTCCGGATGAAACTGCACACCGAATATCGGAAGCTCTTTGTGGCGGACTCCCATAACAATCCCTTCAAACTCAGCGGTTTTCTCTAAACAATCCGGCACCTCCACCGCAACAAGACTGTGATAGCGCCCCGCCTGCAGCGGATTTTCAACGCCGGCAAATACGTCTTTTTCATTATGGGTTATTCTTGAGGGCTTGCCGTGCATCGGCTCCGGCGCATGACCGATTTTACCACCAAAATACTGCACAATTACCTGATGCCCTAAGCATACACCCAATATCGGCAGTTTGTCTTTGAAGTAACCTACCGCCGAGAGCGAGACACCAGCCGTATCCGGCGTGCCAGGCCCCGGCGAAATCACCAGCAGGTCAGGTTCAAATTCCTCAGCTAACACTTTAAGCTCTTCAAGCGCAGTGTCGGCCCGGTAAACCCTGGCCCGGCAATCGCGCTTACAAAAATCATCGACCAGATTGTACGTAAACGAATCAAAATTGTCGATGAACAAAACTTTTCTGCCTGTATCCTGCATTTTGTATCCTACTTTCTCTCAGCTGCCTTGCGAAGCTGCGGCATCGGGCGTGCCTTCCACGCCTTCACATCATCCAGCAGCACCTCAATTGCTTTGTCGAGCTGGGCGTCCTTACCGCTCGGCATCTCGCCCGGCTCATTCCAGACAATATAATCCGGAACAGCACCATTTAGCTCCATATCCTCTCCAGTCCCCAGCACAAACCATCCGCGAACCGGCAGACGCAGATAGCCCACATCCATCACCTGCGCCCCGCCCGTGGAGATAACGCCGCCGGCTGTCGGCACACCCACAAGCTTACCCCGTTTGAGCGTCTTTATAGCGTGGCTGAATATCTCAGCATTGCTGAAGCTATTCTGATTGCAGAGGACAATAATCGGCTTGCTCCACGTCGCATAGACCCGCCTGTCCTCCGGATACCCCGTACCACCGCCACGCGGCACCGTTATCGCGTGGACAGGCTGACATAGAATTGTCAGCAGATAGTCCGTTGTAAAACCGCCGCCGTTGTTCCGCACGTCAATGACCAGGCCTTGTCTCCCGGCCCCCTCAGCGTATAATTCCCTCTCAAGCTTTTGAAAACTGGGCCAGTTCATACCACGAATGTGGACATACCCTAACGTCCCATCCGATGTTTCCTCGACCTTTTTGCGATTATCACGAATCCACTTTTCGTAAAGTAGATTCCATGTAGCCCCGTACGAAATCGGACGTAATACAACTTCGCGTCTCTCGTCCTCGGCACTCTGGACGCTCAGGCGAATATCCCGATCGAGAGAGCCGTTCAGCACCTCTGTCAGATCCATTCCCGGGTCCACGTTTACACCGTCGATACTCCGGATAATCTCACCCGGCTTGATCCGGCTCTTTTCTCGGTCCGCAGGGCCATTTGGCAGCACGTCTTTCACCTTCAAACCAGGCCCCTTGTAATTCGGCTCGAACCGCACGCCCAGATGCGCCGTCGTAATGTCCCAGGCCGGCTGCGCCGGTTCAGGCGACCGCCGTCTGGGGGAAAAGCCAAGATGCGAACCGTTCAACTCTCCGAGCATTAGGTTCACGACGATGCCAAAGCTTTCCGCATCAACCGCCTTTGCGGCCATTTCTGAATACTTGCGGCGAATTGCGTCCCAGTTGCGGTTGCCAAGCCGCTCGTCGTAGTAGCGGTCGCGCATCAACTGCCAGGCCAGGTCAAACGCAGCCCGAAAGCGCGCCTCGCGTTCCACCTCCTGTTTGGTACTGAAAGAATATACTGTCTCTTCGCCCTTTGACGAAACGCTCGCCGGCTTACCACCGGACAGCCACACAATTTGATTGCCCTCTTTGAGCCAACGTGGTTGCCCACCTGTCTTCTCGGTCAGAAGCTTCGGCTTGAGCTCTTCTGGTATCTCGATGGTATAAGTGCCTTCTTTGCCGTCTATCGTTGCCGTAAATGCGAGTTGATTCGAGTCATGTGAGAAGAACAGACCGCGTTCCGTCGATCCTGCAATCTCGACACGGCGAACACGCTCATGAATTCGCTCAAAGTCTATGACGACCTCCGGCACTTCCTTCTTCTTGTCTTTGGGCTCCTGTTCTTTTTCAATGCCTTGCTCTTTTTCCCTGGACTGCCCGGACTGTTCACACTCCTGGTCTTCTTTCGACTCGGCGTCAGACTCATCGTCTTTGGATTCTTCCTGTTTGTCCTTTTCCTCTTCCTTCTTCTTACGCACATCATCCATCTTCTTCAGGGCCTTCTCAATCGTCCGGTCGCGTTTGCCTTTCTCGTATTCCTGTTTCTCGAGCCAGACGTAGAAAATGTCCATTTCCCGGTCGAGCCGCTGTCCCGTAAAGGCGATTACCTTTCCATCCGGCCGCCACACCGGACTATATTCGTCGTACGGATGCCGCGAAATGTTGACCGGCTCAGAAGAGCCGTCCACCGGCATAATCCAGATGTCCCGGTTGAAATTGTCGTCGTCTATCGAGTACACAATCCACTTGCTGTCGGGCGAGAAGTCGTACTGGGGATGATTCCACGAATGCAAAAGCCGTTTTTCGTCCTTACCTTCCGGCGTTATCGTCCACAGGTCACCAAGACCTTTCACGAACGAGAGCCGCGAGCCGTCCGGACTAAACCGGATGTCAGACTCCACTTCTGCGTCCTGTGTCAGACGTTTCAACTCGAACTTCTCGTTCTGCCACCAGTATAGTTCAACGTCGGCACGTTCGGCCCGCCAGATGTCACCGCCACCTTCCTCATCCCTGGCAAAGAAAACGTATTCACCATCGGGCGAAAAAACAGGCGCCCGTTCCTGTTCCGGTGTGCCGGTCACCTGCCGCGGCTCACGAAGCTCCGTATCCATCACCCACAGGTCACCTCCGGCTATGAAGGAGATTTCCAGACCGTCCTGGGAGAACGCAATATCCGTCGCTGTCTCCACGACCCGCCGCTCCAATGGCGGCGTTACCGTATCTCCGGTATTTTCGATATCGATCCGCGTCGGCGCTGTATCCTTACCCGGCCGAAAACGATAGAAATCAAATAGATGACGAAAGACAATCGTCGAGCCGTCACGCGAAATGCACGGTAAGACTACCGAATCATCTTCAAACTCCGTCAACTGCCGTTCCTCGCCCGTTTCCAGGTCATACTCCCACAGGTTAAATGCGCCGCTCTGTGCACCGACATAGTAGAAACCGCTGCCCTCGGCCTTCCATAAAGGGCTACGTGAGCCCGTCTCACGATGAAGAAGCTTCGTGTACTCGCCGGTTTCAAAGTCGTACATCCAGATTTGACCGGCACGCGAACCATAATATCCCTTTCGCCACCACGACATCCCCTCACGTGTGAAAAGAAGTCGCTTGCCGTCCGGCGAAATGACACCGCTTTCCCCGTAGGCATCAAATAGCAGGTCCTCGGCCTTCCGCTCCTGGCGGGAAATCTTGAAGAAGCGTTGTGACCCCTGCCAGAAGTGGTCGCGGCCGGCGCTAACCAGCAGGGCATCGCCCGAAGGGTACCATTCCTCAAGCGAATATCCGGCAGTGTGAAACGTCAATTGCTCGGGCGTTCCGCCTTCGATGGGCACAACGTACACCTGGTTGCCGGCATCGCGGTCGCTGATAAAAGCAATCTCCGAGCCGTCGGTCGAAAAGGCCGGCTGCTTGTCATCTGATGGGTGCTGCGTCAACTGCCGTGCAACACCACCTTGGCTTGGAACAAGCCAGATATCCCCGCGCCAAACAAACGCGAGCATCGACCCATCCGGAGAAAGTGCAGGGTCCGAACCAAGTCGAATCTCCTCGGATGCCGCCCCCCGAACCATACCGGCCAACAGGCAGACAAACAGGAATATGACAACTCCCAGGTCTTTCATAAACGAGTCATTTCTATCGCACATTTCTTTCACCTACTCTGGCAAAAACTGTATAAATTCTTTCAGCCAACGATTTTATACCCTTCAGGGTAGTAAATTCCCGCGAGTAAAATCATAAACTATTATTTTAAAGCTACTTACCCGCGCACAAACGGGAATTTTCAATCGGGAGCACTATTCACTCTCCACGAATCGCCCGCAAACAGGACCTTGCCTTATGTTCGGTCTCCTCAAATTCTGTCTTCGGGACACTGTCGTGCACGATGCCGGCGCCGACTCGGATATAAGCCGTGTGGTCCCTGACCTGCAGGCTTCTTATAGTAATACAACTGTCGAACTGGCCATCGACCGTCAGATAGCAAACAGCCCCGCCGTAGTAGCCGCGCTTGGTTTTTTCCAATTGGCGAATTATCTTCATTGCCTCAATCTTGGGAGCCCCGGTGAGTGTGCCCATATTCATCGTAGCAAGATAGGCACTCAGTGCATCAAGCTCTTTTGCAAGCGTGCCTTTGACGTTACTTACCAGATGCTGGACGGAAGCGTATTTTTCAACCGTCAGCAGCTCTGTAACGACCCTGCTGCCCGGCTCAGCCACGCGAGCAATATCGTTTCTGGCCAAATCAACCAACATTATATGCTCTGCCAATTCCTTACGGTCGAGCTTCAGCTCGGCCTCATATCTAAAATCGGTATCGGCATCGATTGTACTGCCGACTCGGCCCCGAGGCTTCGTTCCCGCTATCGGCCTAATCTCAACATTGCGCTTCTCGGTCCCGCTCACACGCAGATTCAGTTCCGGACTCGAACCCATCAGTATCGTATTGGGCGTATTCAGATAAAACATATACGGCGAGGGGTTCAGCACCCGCAGCCGTTTATAAACATCCAGCGGCTCATCCGGGCAGGGCTCGGTTATTGTCCTGCTGAGAACAACCTGAAAAATATCTCCGTCGATAATATGCTTCTTGGCACTGCTCACCATTTTCTCATATTCCGGCTGTTCGGTATCAGTTGAAGCCGATGGAAGAGAGCCGGTATATTTTTGGCTCTTGGGCGCGTCAAATCTTGCAATATTAAAATAATAGTCAAAACAATTCTGGGCATCGACGATCGCCGCCTCACGGTCGCCATTGGTCACGATACAATTAACAATCACATAACCTTTGCCGTGTTCGTGGTCCATCAAAAAGATATTGTCCGCGAAGTATAGTTCGTAATCAGGATTGCCTAACAGGTCCTTATCGCTGGCGGGGAGTTTCTCAAACTGGTCTATAAAATCGTAGCTTAAAGCACCGAGCAATCCGCAGGTTATGCGGAACGGCTTACTCGCCAGGCGAAATGCAAACGCAACCGCCCGCAATACGTCCATTTGATTTATACTTGTCAGCCGCGTTTGCTCATCAACTACTTCTTCGGTTTGTTTGATTCGCCCGATAATCGCCTCCGGGCCGAATTCGACAGATTCACAAAAAGCAAACCTTTCTTTGTTGGTTGACAAGTAATCTAATATACGTCTTCCGGTATTACTCAGGGCCTTGATAGTAAAATCAGCACCGGTACCGGTAAGGTAAAGTGCCGGCCTTGTCGTGCCGAAACTCAACGCACCACTGCCCGTTAAGTATTCCCTGGACTCAAACAAACAGCAGTTTTTAGCCCGGCCGTAGTCGCTGAGCTTGGCGAAAAAATCCACCGGCTCCTTAATAGCAATTTGCTTGACGATGGGCACGATTTGCCCCGGCTGAGCACTTTGTATTATTTGCCTGTAATCTTCCATATTCCCTAACCTTTTATCGGTACTTTCTATTGTTAAATTGCCAAAAATACAAACAAAAAAAACAGCCTGCCGTTTTCCGACAGGCTGCTTTTTCTGAACACTCTACTAATTTTTTTTACAGCAAATTACCGCTTGCCTGCCGGATTTTATCCCACAGGCCACCACCAACAACTCGTATTCCGCCTTAGCGGACCTTCGATTTTACGGTTAATCTGCCTCATAATCATATATTAAACCAAATTCGTCCAATTTTGTCAAGAATAAAACAAAAAAAATCTGGAATTGTTGCACATAATTCTACAATAACACAACTGAACCTGTGCCGACACCTTCTGGTTCCTGCCCGTTCGCTCAAATACTACGGCGGTGCCGCAGGCGGTCCAGCGCAACCGCCAGGACGATAATCGCACCGGTGATAATCTCCTGCACCCAGTTCGGGTACCCCCTCTGTGTGCACCCCGAAGCGATAACGGTCATAATCAGCGCCCCCACCAGTGTACCGAGAATCGATCCTTCTCCGCCGCTCAAACTGCCGCCGCCGATTACCACCGCAGCTATCACGTTTAACTCCAGCCCTACCGCCACCGTAGGGTCACCCACGGTCAACCGCGAAAACTGCATCAGCCCAGCCAAACCCGCAAATGCCCCGCACATAGTATAGACCAACACCTTGACCCGTTCCACCGCCACCCCGCACAGCCGGGCCGTTTGCTCATTCGAGCCGATGGCAAAGGTATGCCGTCCCAACCGTGTGTACCGCAGCAGTGCCGCCATCCCCACAGCTAAAATAATCAGCACCCACACCCCCGGCGGAAGCAGCATCCAGCTTCGCTCTTTCGACAGCGAGGCCAGCAGCTCCTCCAGCCATCTCAAACGCTCCGGGTCAACGTCGATTTTCTGCTCCCGTCCGATACCCTTGGCCGCCCCCCGAACCACCAACATCATACCTAAGGTAACGATAAACGGCACCACCCGCAGGCGGGTTATCAGCAATCCGCTGACCAATCCGAAAAATGCCGCCGCCGCCACCCCCCCGACTGCCGCCGTCAGTGGACTCACCCCGGTATATCGCAGCAGCCAGGCAATCACCACCGTGCTCAGGGCCACTATCGAGCCGACGGACAGGTCAATCCCCCCGGAGATAATCACCATCGTCATACCCAGGGCCGCCACGCCCACTATCGTCGTCTGCCGGGCAATCATTTCCATGTTCCGCGCGGTCGCAAAACTCGGCGGCGCAATCAGCACAAACACCCCGTACACCACCATCAGGGCCAATACCGACCCGACAGTATTCAACCAGCTTCGCCAATTGAACGCTCTCTTTTCCCTGGGTGTCATCAGCTTCTCGCTCATGCGCTGACCTCCTGGCCGGTTGCCTCTAACATAAGATTATGCTCGTTCACTTCGTCAATCCGGCGTGTCGGCCCCAACCTTCCGCGACACATAACTGCCACCCGGTCGCACACACCCATCAGCTCCGGCAGGTAGCTGCTTACCATCAGCACCGCCTTGGGCTCTCGCCCCTCAGCCGGCGAGCCCGTCGCCAGTGCGTTTATCAGCTTGTAAACCAGCGCCTTGGCCGCTACGTCAATACCCCGCGTCGGCTCGTCCAAGAGCAGCACATCTACGTCGTGCTGGAGCAATCGGGCCAGCGCCACCTTCTGCTGGTTACCGCCCGATAGAGACGATACCGATTGTCGTGGTCCAAGACAGCGAATATCCAGCCTTTCCAACCAGCGCCGCGTAGCTTTATCCTGCCGGCCCGGCAGAACCAGTCCGAGCGGGCCAAAGCCCTTCAGTTTGGAAAGCGTCACGTTGTCCGCCACGCTCAGAGAAACCGCCAATCCCTCTTCCTTGCGGTCCTCACTTAGAAAACCGGCCCCCTGCATCCACCGCCTCACCGGCGAAGCAGGCCCGGTATAAACTCCTAATCGAATCCGCCCCCGCTTGACCGGCTCCAGCCCGAACAAGCTCCGCAGCAGCTCCGTTCGCCCGGCCCCAACCAGCCCGGCGATGCCCAATACCTCCCCACGATGCAGTTCCAGACTCGCCGACTTGGGTTTTTTTAGGCCGGCCAAATCTTCAATCTCCAAAATGACCTCTCCCGCCTGACGCGCAGAGCGGGGGTAAAGCTCCTCAACCTGCCTTCCCACCATCAGCGCTACTATCTCGTCGATTGTAATAGCATCCACGTCACTGCTGCCGACCACTCTTCCATCGCGCAGAACCGTCACCCTGTCCGCGACACGCTTGACCTCTTCAATAAAATGCGAAATGTAAACAATAGCTTTGCCCTGCCGTTTCAGCCGCCCAATAATCTCAAAAAGCCGTTCCACATCCTGCTGCGTCAAGCTGCTGGTCGGCTCATCCAGCACCAGCACACGGCAGCCAATGGCCAGAGCACGCGCGATCTCAACCAGCTGCTGCGAACCCACCGACAAATTACTGACCCGTGCATCCGGGGTCAGCTCCGGATTATCGAATTCCTTAATCGCCTCGATTGCCCGCCGCCGCACCTGTTTGGCGCGCACCACGCCTAACGTCGCCGGCTCCATACCCAACATGATGTTTTCCTGCACGTTCAGATGCGGCGTTAGTGAAAGCTCCTGATAAATCATCGCCACCCCGGCCCGACGAGCTTCGAGTGGATTACTCGGCCGATACGGCGCGCCGTCAAGCCACATCCGGCCCGCATCCGCTTTGACCGCCCCCGAACAGACCTTCATCAGTGTGCTCTTGCCGGCGCCGTTCTCGCCAACCAGCGCCAGCACCCGGCCCGCAGCTACCTCGATACTCACATCTTCCAGCGCTACCGTCGCCCCAAAACGCTTACTAACGTCCCGCATCTGGAGCCGTATTAATGATTGGTCCGAATCTATTCGTTCAGCCATTTTTTGAAATCCGGCTCCAACAGATTCTTCATCTTCGGTTCATCCATATTTTCCGGAGTCGCCACCACCGAGCCGGTGTCGATTCGTTTTTCCACCTGCTCACCCCGCAGGTGCGCCACTATTGTCTTTACCCCCAGGTAACCCATATTGATTGGGTCCTGCAGCACGAGCCCTTTGATATACCCTTTTCGCAGCGCCAGCACAAGCCGGTCGGAACTGTCAAAACCCACATACATAACTTTTCCCGCCAGTCCGCTGTCCTCGAGCGCCCGCAGCATTGCAAAGGCCGTTGACTCGTTCGGACAGAATATCCCGTCAATCGTCAGCCCTCCGTCTGGCTTACGCAGCGGTGCCAGCAGGTTCTCGCTTGCTGTATAGGCGCTTTCAGTTGTTGCTCCGCCGTACTGGTTCGAGCTGACCACCTCGATTTCCGGGTATTTTTCTTTCAACACATCCAGGAAGCCCTGTTCTCGATTCATCGTGCTTGCTGAGCCTTCCTGATAACGCAGCATAATCACCTTGCCTTTTCCGCCCAAAGTCTCGGCCAGACGTTCACCGCCTTTTCTGCCGCCGATATAGTTGTCCGTCGACACAAAACTGACGTAATCTTCACTCTTTAGCCCGCTGTCGATTATCACCACCGGAATCCCGTTGTTTACGGCGTCCCTGACCGGCATTCGCAGTGCCGCATCATCCAACGGCGCCAGCACTATTCCCGAGACTCCGCGTGTTACGAAATCTTCCATTACCCTGATTTGCGACTCCCTGTCATCCTCCTTCAGCGGCCCTTTCCATATAACCTCCACATCTATGCCTGCTTCTTTGAGCTCCTGCTCGGCCTTGACCGCTCCTGCGTGGATTGATTTCCAGAAAACGTGGGTAGTGCCCTTCGGAATCACGGCAATACGATACTTATCTTCGCTTGTTTCTTTCTGCTTACATCCGATTGCAATAAAAACAACCGATATAACAACGATAAGAATGGCACCTAAGACCTTTTTCATAATTCTAACTCCCTGAATTTTCGTTTTCGACAACAATCTCAAACTGACCGATTTTTACTGTCATGCTGAGCAAAGCGAAGCATCTGGCC
>CAZLIO010000086.1:0-9951 GCA_964559025.1 uncultured Pirellulales bacterium
TCACCTACCCCCAAAGGCATGCCCTGAGCTACGCCGAAGGGGGTAAAACAGAAGTACGATGCGCTCCTTTAAGAAGTGCACATTGGCTGAAATGTCGTAACAAGGATGCCTCAAAGAAAATTTTTGTGGCGACAGGGATTTTAGTATTTGACTTTGAGCTCTTCATAGGAGACCGATTCTAAATAAATGATGAGTTGATAGTGTCTCAAACTGCCAGCCCTTGTCCATAGGCAAATAGGTCACCTCGCAAGTATCCTGTCACGCTATACGCTTAGAGTTCAAAATCCATTACTTGAAGGGTTTTGCTTTTAACAGTACAGATCGTTGGATCAGTAAGCGGAAGTCTTGAAACTTAAGAGAACATCCAGTATTATTGAGGTCGAAGTTTTTAGGAACTCTTGATTGCAGTTGAGAACGGAAAGGAAAATCAATGAAAGTAGATAGACCAAAAACAAAAGGGATTTCACGTAGGCAATTCCTCAAGAGTTCGGCTGCTACATCTCTGGCAGTGTTGGCTGCTGGTATTCAAACCAAAGCTCATGCCGTCGACACATCGAGAATGAACATTTTATTCATTAATATCGAAGATTGCACCGCAAGAGTATGGGGGTGCTACGGCAACACAATTTGCCAAACGCCTAATGTCGACCGGCTGGCCGCCACTGGTGTGCGGTTCAATGCTGTCCATTGCCAGGGAGTGTGCTGCAATCCGTCGCGTGTTTCGTTCCTCACAGGTCTTCGCCCATCATCAACGCATGTCTTCCAAAACAGCGATCCAATCATGGAGTGCCTCCCCCAAGGTACGCTGACGTTGCCAGAACTCGTCAAAAAGAAAGGCTTCTATACAGCCAACGTGGCAAAATTGTTTCATGGCGAACACAAAACACCGCAACTGGCTGTCTTTGATCGGCTAGAGATGACATCGAAGCCAGCTGGGTGGAAGGGCCCTGGCCCGATCTTGACGTTTCCGCCCTTGCCCAAGGAACTGCGTTCTCCTCCAGCTCCTCGCGATCGAAACAGTAAAGAATATCGCCAGTGGCGCATGGCGCGTTCCAATCGGTGGGGCGCTTCTGGGCTGACCGATGAGCAGGAGCATGATGGGAAGGTTGCACGCATCGCATCGGCTCTACTAAAGGAATTCAGCAAGACAAACAAGCAGTTCTTTCTCTCAGTTGGCTCCTCTCGCCCACACACACCATTGATCTGTCCCAAGAAGTATATCGATATGTATAAACCGGAAGAGATCCCATGGCCACCGGCACCACCAGAAAAAGACAAGAACATTCCCGGAGTCGCCACAAGCTTCGGCCGCAGTCATGATATCTATCCGGAGCCAGAACAAGCTCGGGAGGTGATCGCAGCATATTATGGCTGTGTTTCTTTCCTCGATGCGCAACTTGGCATGGTGCTGGATACGCTCGAAGAAACTGGGTTTGCTAAGAACACAATCGTTGTTTTCTTTGCCGACCATGGCTTCCACCTTGGCGAACACGGCGTGTGGTCGAAGTATACTCTGTTCGAGGCTACTACCCGGGTGCCATTAATTGTGCGTGTACCTGGGGTAACTGGTAATGGGAAAACATGCCATGAGCTAGTTGAGCTTGTGGATCTGGTTCCAACTCTCGGTGAGTTGGTTGGACTGGACCTGCCCGGCAACTTGGAAGGCACCAGCTTTGTGCCTCTACTGGTCGAGCCGGCTCAGCCGTGGAAAAAGGCCGCATTTACCGAATGGGGTAACAAGGGCAACACTATGCGGACAAAGCGTTACCGATACACTGAGCGGCTTTATAATGGCGAGCTAGTGGTGGAGTTATACGATCATGGGACGGATCCGTGGGAAACGGTCAACTTGGCAAAGGATCCAGGGTATGCCGAGACTCGTGCGGAGTTGGCAAAGCTTCTTCACACAGGTTGGGAGACTGCTTTGCCGCCAGGAAAGTAATGCCCCCATTTTCATGCGCTGTAAAATACCAGAATTCTTCGCAAAGTCACCTCTTTCAGGAGCTGGAAAACACCACAATTTTCAGGTGACATTATGTCGCCAAAATGTCTCCACAAACATTGATTTTGCCTATATCGAGTCCGAATAGCGATTATGTCTTCTGATAGGGAAAAATTCTTTTGAATAAATCCACACACAGAGCGTTTAGTAATATAGTGAGTGCTTAAATTTACATTGCCTCGCTCAGATTAGAGTTATGATTGGTGTCCCGGAAAACCGACAGGATACGAAATAATAGACAAATTTCACGTAAGATGAGTAGAAAACATGAATACCAGAAAATGCAAAAGTTGTGGACAGGAGTTTGAGGAGTGGGTGGAATTCTGCACCAAGTGTGCAGAACCGATGGAAAATTACTCACGCCCGGCAGGATTCTGGGTCAGGGTCGGTGCGGCGATCATCGATTACCTGATATTTATCCCGATCTTGATTCTGGCCATCTGGAATGGATTCACACTTAAAAGCACTTTTCTGTTAATCTTGATACACCTGCCGGGACTCATATATAAACCTTTTATGGAATCATATTTCGGGGCAACACTGGGCAAGATGTCTTGTGGGATCAAAGTCATCGACGATAACTGCAACAAGCTCTCGCTGCTCCGGGCATATATTCGATTTCTTCCAGCTTTCGTGTCATCCGCCATTTCTCTGACAAATCAACTGATTCTGTTTTCATCACCAGAGTTCGAATCTGTCACATCATGGATAGAGCTTAGCCAGGCCCAACAAGGGGGTCTCTTAGATGCGTTTGGTACTATTACAGGCCTGTTCGTAATGGTCGACTGCATTTTCGTCGCATTCACCTTCAGAAAACGTGCACTGCACGATATGATGGCGCAGTCTTTCTGCGTCTATAAAGAGCCTGGAGACTGAGGCTCCGAACAGTCAGAAATATTTGGTGGTCGACGACTATTGTTTTGACCACACGGGCAATTCGGATGAAAAGAAATGCATCGATCATATAATTCTTTTGGAAATAAAAAAGAACTGATAGTGTCTCAAGCTGTTAGCCCTTAAGAAGTAAGAGATGGTGAGACAACTCGCCGGGGCAGCCAGAAAATTATTGAAATCTCAATGAGATTTTGATATTATAAGGATTAAAGTGTAAAGTAGATTCTCTGTGAAGGGCAAATGGGAAATTCCGTTTAATTAAGCTGCCTGCTCTTAGCACTCTGTGAATCGTAAACGGGAAATACTGGCTCAAGAATATTCTTACACAAAATATGTTTTGGGCCGTTATTACTATGTGGAAACTGAACAGGTTCAAGTTTTGTGGAAGATTGGAGCGTTGACAATAATGAAGCATTCTGAGCGATTGGACATCTTAGAGAGAGTGAGAGCCACGTACTCAGTTCTTCGGCTAACATCCTTGGCTATAATAGTCGTTTCAGTTTCTGCATATTCTGCGACATATGAAGAGGCCAGAGCATTTATTGAACCTACAGGTAAGAGTTGGTTATTGTCCCATCATGATTGCGAGCTTCCTGACTTCAATTCAGTAATTCATACAGATATGCATCACCTTGTTGAGGCTTTGGCCCCTGCACAAGAGGATCCCTGTTTTCCTCAAGCTGATCCTGAAATCCACGGAATACCTGCGGATGCACTCGAGGAACTCTCAGTCACTATACATAAACATTTTGAAGACGATTATATTGTTGGTGCTGAGTTTCTCGTAATAAAGAGCGGACATATAATCATGCACGAGGCTTATGGATGGATGGATCGGGAAGAGCTAAAGCCGATGGAGCATAACACTATATTTAACATCAGGTCGATGACGAAGATGCTGACTGGGGCAAGTGCCCAGATACTGATTGATGAAGGTAGATTAAGCCTTGAGGATAAGGTCTCACAGTATCTACCTGGCTTTAACAATGGGAAATCTGGTGACATTACAATCGAACAGCTCCTCACGCATCGAAGCGGCCTGCCCATGTCAATAGTAACGAGACTTGACGAATTTGAAGATCTCTATTCACTTGGAAACTCAATCGGCGAGGAAGGACCTGAATTCACGCCTGGAAGCAAATTCTGGTACAGCGATGCTGGTTCAGAAGCATTGGGTGCGGTTGTTGAGGTTGTCTCGGGTGTTACCCTGGACAGATTTGTAAGAGAAAGACTACTCTATCCTCTTGATATGAACGACACTTTTTATGTCACTGAGCTGGATGCTCCTTTGGACAGGTTTGCCAGCCTTTATATAGCAATTCCGGGATCATGGGAAAAGGGGTGGATGCAGGGAGAGCCATTCTATCCATTTGCCTGGGGTTCGCAGAGCCTATACAGCACTCCAATGGACTATGCCAGGTTCATATTCATGCTTATGAATGGCGGGACTCATAATGGATACAGAATTCTATCAGAGGATGCAGTCGATCGGATCCTTACACCGGTTTCCATTATGACAAGCCTTGGTTCTGACATGCCGGCATCGACCGGCTTTCCATTCACAGAGGTCTATTATGGTCAGATGTCAGTTCTCAATATATCTTCAGACGGGCAGTTGCAGGTTTTCGGCCACAGCGGTTCAGACGGTACGTGGGCATGGGCATTCCCAGAACACGACATGATGGTTTTCTATTTCACGCAATCAAGAGGTCAGGTTACAGGCGTAAGGCTTGAGACAGATCTTTACAGGCTTCTTGTTAATCCTGAATATGCCCCTCCCCCAGAAATAGTTGAGAAGTACCAACCCTATCTTGGCACTTATATTTCAGAATCTGCGGCTTCGAGGGGTGAGGAGTTCACCGTCCTTATCCACAATGAGCACCTTGGATTTGATATCCCCAGTCTATTCATCTTTGAACTCAAGGATCCTCCTACGGAGAGGGGAAGATGGTACTTCCAGCTTGATGGCCAGCTATTTATTGAATTCATTCGTGATCGCTCTGATAATATTTCAGGGCTAAGGTTCTATGAACCTGGTTATACCCATAGGATGACAAAAGTCTCGATTTGAGAACATTACTGTTTTGGCTTGGGTATGAGTCTGCTGTTTTGCTTTGGGCTGGTATAAGGTTTTGCCAGCCCTGTTGTTTTTTAGCGAAAATACTTTTAGCTTTACTTATATAGTGGGAGTTGTTTTTTTACTGAAAAAAGTATAATCTGCAAGGGGCAGTCTACGATTTAGTCTCTTTAAGGAATCACAGAATGGGCAGGTCAAGACACATAAATCGACGTGATTTCCTTGGCGGTGTAGCCGGCGCAGCAGCAGGTCTCACCTTACCGCATGTATCAACCGAAACCCTACTCGCTGCCATACCTCGAAAGAATAACATCATAAAACCAAAGGCTATAGTGGCAATAGCAACCTCCAACAAAACCAAAGCTGAGGACATTACATTCTCTGATATCAAGATTATGGTCACCGAGGCAGCGAACTTAGCAGGGGGCCTTAAAGGCATTGTTAAGGACGGCCAAGTCGTCGTGCTCAAGCCCAATCTAATGTGTTTATATATAAACTCAACCGGTGAAAAGCTGATGCCAAATATAAACGGTGTCACGACAGATTGGCGTGTCACTAAAGCCGTTGCTCAGCTTGTCCGAGAACTTAATCCTAACGGCAGAATTTATGTGATGGAAAGCTCTGCCTTCCAACAAACAAGGACCACTATGGTCGCACTAAGCTATACTCCCGAAAAAATACCTGAAGTCGATGACTTTATATGTATCGAAGAAAGTGGAAAGTACGAACAGTGGGATTCACCTAAACTACAAAAAGTAACACTGCCGAACGGCATCGGCCTTTACCCTGATTATATGAAGCCAAACAAATCAGCAGAATTCTATCTCAATAAACTCTATTATAACGCTGATGTTATTATCAGCATCCCAGTTCTGAAGAATCACCATTATGCTGCCATTACCGGTGCGATCAAAAATGTCGCCATCGGCTCAAGTCCTCCTAATATCTATGGCACAAAATCAATACTTGCGGTAACACAGGCTACTCCCAAATATGTCGTGGACAAATGGGGGCCGTTGATAACACTTGAGAGGTCGAAAAAGATTAATCACGATCCATATTATTTGAGTTTGTGGATGCACGATTATTATTTGTGCAAGCCAGTGCATTTTGTAGTCACCGATGGTCTGCAGGGCTCCCAAAATGGCCCCGATATCCCCAGAACAACAAAGCAAAAATGCCTAAAAGACAACCAGATGAATATGCGCCTAATCCTAGCAGGAAAAGACCCTCTCGCCGTCGATACGATACATTCACTTGTAATTGGCTTTAATCCTGACAGGGTCAACCATCTCGCAAACCTAAGTACCTCTGGCTGTGTCAACCCAGCTTTTATAAGAGTAAACGGCCCAGCTGTACATAATATTCGAAAACCTTTTGCCTTGGAAGGTGGCAGAGTAAATGCAGTGAATGCAAAACACAGCTCCTTTAAGCCTCCTCAGTTAAAAATAGAAGCTGCTAAGGTGCAAAACAATAAACTTGATTTACATCTGGTTGTTAAGCCCCATCAAACCGTAAAAGCAGAGGTGGCCGTAGATGATAAGAGGCTTGATAAGATAGTAGTTGATAATTTTGAAAATGTAACTCTGGATTTAGACAACACCAGCACTCGTCCAAAGAACATCACCGTCTATGCCTACGACCACTTTCTCAACTGCACCGAAAAGACAGCTACTATCGGGTAATGGCTGTGTAGATACGTACCGTTGCATTGAGGAAAGGAACAGGCAATTGGAAACATTTACAGAACCCAAGGACCTCGTAAATAACCCTCATTATCTTCAGCAACGGCAGACATCCCAGGCTGCATTGGATATCGACACGATTGATGCTCCTATTGTGGACATCGTGAAGAGTTTCCAGGATCTCCCCTGCTGTTTCACTCTCCAGAGCTGCTACGGCCACTTCATACATACGTGTCAGCAGGATCACAAAAGCACGGAGCGTTTGCCTATTTCGGATGGTGTTGGTCCGGTTACGTACCGGATAGCCTATGTCGCTTTTTGTCTTGATAACAGCCCCGAAGGCAGATATCTGCTAGGAGGACTGAGAGCCATCCCAGTTGCAGACCCTGGGTATATTCAGTTCGGAAGTGCAGAGTGGTTCTTGGCCAAGCAGGTCAACTCCTACATTCTTCAGGTCGAGCCGGAACGATTCAAGGATAAGGATCAGGCCACTGTCGACTATCAGGAACAGTGGAAGGAGCAGACTGGTGAGACGGTTCCGACGAGGCCCACATCGGACCGGCAGCCGTTGCACGAGAGTATTGAGAAGGCGCCGCCGCGTGGAGAGTACCCAGGCGCAGCTCGCAATGCTACTTCTATCAACCATCCCGGTCCGATCACATTGGATCCTTGACATAGTGGACAGAATTTTCCTAAGGAATGACGGGTACTAATCTGGGTATCCATACCAGTCGACATGTAGGGGAAACACGAATGAATCGAAGAGAATTCTTGAAGAAATCCGGGCTTTTGGGTATAGGGCTTGGAGCTTTATCAGGTTGTGCGTCAGTTGCATTACAGCAAGAGCCATCTATACAGCCCAACATTATTTATATCCTCGCCGATCAACTCCGCTATCAGTCCTGCGGCTACGCTGGCGATGAGAAAGCCCATACTCCCAACATTGACCGCCTGGCCTCCGAAGGCGTCAATTTCAATCAGGCCGTCTCACACATGCCCGTCTGCTCGGCCTACCGCGCCTCGCTTTTTACCGGTAAGCATACGACCGGCACCGGTATAGTCATCAACGAACTGCGTATGAATCCCAATCAAACCTGTCTTGGTCACGTTCTGACCCAGGCTGGTTACGAAACGGGTTATATTGGCAAGTGGCACCTGTATGCCAACCAGCTTGGTAATCACTTCGATCCGAAAAATTCCTTTGTTCCGCGCGGCCCACATCGCTTAGGCTTTGATGGTTACTGGGCCGCCTACAACTTCCACCACAATTACTATGGCAGCTATTACCACACCGAATCCCCCGAGAAAATCTTCTACGGCGACGGCGTCTTCGAGCCGGATGCCCAGACCGACATGGTCCTGGATTTCCTAGCCAAGAATGCCTTCGTCAATGTCCCGTTCTTCCTCTTAGTCTCTTACGGCACGCCTCACGATCCCTGGCTAAAGAGTAACGTGCCCGCGCGGTTCTACGACATTTTTAAGGACGTGAAATTCAACATCCCACCGAACTACTCCGACGAAATGGACCCTTATGGTGACGGTTGGTCCAACATCGAAAAGAATCCCGAAAAGATCGACGAGTGGATGCGTAACTACTACGCAATGACCGCAAACATCGATTGGAACGTCGGTCGCATTATTCAGGCTGTGGATAAAGCTGGTTTTACCAATGACACGCTCATCGTCTTTACCTCCGACCACGGCGAGATGTTCGGTGGACACGGCCGAATGAAGAAGAACATCTTCTACGAGGAGGCCGCTCGCGTTCCGTTTCTCATGCGATGGAAAGGCCGGATTCCCGCCGGGATCATCTCAGATTCTTGCCTTAACACCCCTGATATCATGCCTACGTTGTTAGGTCTGGCCGGGCTGGGCTCGCGAATCCCCAAGCAAGTGGAGGGCATGGACCTGAGCCACTTGGCTCGTGGAAGATCAGGCCCTTCGAACGAGGCTGCCTTTCTCATGAACACGGGTTACTGTGCGATCTGGGAGGATGGCCACGAGTGGCGCGCCCTCCGCGACAAGTGTTTTACCTACGCTGTTTTCCGTGGTGGTGGGCTAAAAAACCTACCCGGCAAGGAAGTCTTGTTTGATAACATCGCCGATCCATACCAGTTGAAAAACCTCGCCGCCGACACTTCCCATCGCCTCCATATGGAGAAATACAAAGGCTTGCTGAATGCAAAGATGACCCAGCTCAATGATACGTTCCCAGCCTCAACCTGGTATCGCACCCACTGGACCGATGGCAACCGCCGCATCACAGCCAGTGCAAACGGTCCATTTCCAGCTTGCATAGAAGGCTGATAAATATAGGTATTGTGTTGGTATGGTAGAGTATTGGAAACGCCAAGAATGTTGAATAGGGAAGGTGTCTTTTGGTTTGCCAACGACCAAACAGTGCGGGATGAGAATTTCTCCATTGCGAGGTATCTATGTTGTGGTAATCATAACCCAGCGGATATATTTGTTACCCGTTTTGATTATTCGACCGTGGAAGGTTCGACCAGCACTGCTGTGAGTGCTGGGGATCAAGCCAGCATAGGCTACGAAGCTTGGTTGATATGTGATAACGAGGATGCCTCAAAAATTGTGGCAACAGGTATTTTAATATTTGACTTTGAGCTCTTCATAGGTTTCCACCTCATTCCCTTATGTATAAAAAAAGAAAATAAATGAAAGAAAGTAATCTAATAGAATGGCTTCTCAACGGAGATGTTTCTATACAATATCAGGTTTACCGCGATCTATTAAACTCTGAACGAAAACAACTTCGGGAACAAATAGCGATCAAAGGTTGGGGAGCCCGTTTTCTTTCTTTTCGCCAGCAAGGGGGACATTGGGGACGCGGCTTTTATCAACCGAAATGGACTTCAACACATTATACTATTTTGGATTTAAAGAACCTTGGCATATCCCAGAACAATAGGGAAATTCGTCAGACTTTATCGCTGATAATTCAAAATCTTAAAGCCCCGGATGGAGGCATTTATCTAATCGGAACAGACAAGAAAAGTGATGTTTGTCTAAACGGTATGTTTTTAAACTATGCTTCTTATTTTAAGATAAAAAAAGATGACTTGAAATCAATTGTTGATTTTTTGACTTCAGAACATATGAAAGATGGTGGTTTCAATTGCTACTCCAATAGAAAAGGTGCTATTCATAGCTTAATGCACTCAACAATTTCAGTTGCAGAGGGAAGACTAGTTGCACTATTGCAGCTCGGGCCGTCATGCTCGGTAAAGTCAATGCAACAGCTACCAGCACAACACAAGCTGCTCTGACCGCTC
>CAZLIO010000087.1:0-9945 GCA_964559025.1 uncultured Pirellulales bacterium
TCTCGGAGATTTTCTTCAAATCTACTTGAAATCAAACTCGAAATTTGGTATAATACATATCTAATTAATGGATTAGGGTCACAATAAATCTTCAATAATCAATAATCAATAGTAAATAGTCAATAATCAATTGTTAGCTGGTTAGCAGCTCGAATTCTTCGCTGCTGAGGGATTGTCTCAATTTTTGCAGGGCAATCAGCTCGATTTGGCGGACTCTTTCCTTGCTCAAGCCGAGCTCTTCGCCGATTTGCTTTAAGGTTTTTGTTTCCTTTTTTATTGGCGAGCCGACCAGACCAAAACGATTCGAAATTATATGCCGTTCGCGTTCGGTGAGATTATCTTCTATAACCTGAGTCAGGCTTCTGTGAGCTCGTTCCATTGCCGCGAAATCGGCAGCATCTTCGGCCCTCAAATCGCGATGGATACTTGCCAGCGAAGCAGTTGTGGCCTTGTCGAGCCGGGCGGTCTTAGCAGGACTCTTACGGGCGAAATCCTTGGCTATTATCCAGGATGCGAAAGTAGCAAACCGAAAGCCTCTGGTATAATCGAATTTCTCAACCGCCCGCATCAGCGAGATATTACCCTCGCCGACCAAATCGAGCAAACTTGCCCCGCCGGCGGTATGTTTGCGTGCAATGCTGACCACAAGCCGCAAGTTGGCTTCAATTATTCTTCTTTTTATCTCTTCGGCCTGGGCTAAATAGTTTTCTATCTGACTTAGTCTTATGCCGGAGACGCGAGCCGGCTTTATGCCGGTGCGGGTTCGGCAGGCCAGGAATTTGAGGTAATTATATCTGCGGAACAGCTCGACTTCATGTTCTCTATTGAGCACAGGCGTATTTTTCAGGGTCTGCAAATACTCCGGCAGGGAACCGCGGGCCAATTCGAGTGGCTCTCCGTAAGTCCCGTAAGGGACGCCTTGCGGCGGAGTCCCAAGGCCAACATCCTTGCGGGCGAGCGGCTGGGTATTATCGATTGGCTCCGCCCCGCTACGGCCTTGCTGCTTCGGCGATTCATCCTTCGCAGTAGCTCTGCTACGGAGAACGGAAGCGCTTCGCAGAGACGAGTCGCCGAGACGAGCCAAAATCTTCTCTTCGGCATCTTCTTCAAGAAATTCATCGCTGGGGATAAATTCAATCTTTCTTGCCAGCAGTGCCTTTGCCCTTCGCCGATTTATAATCCGATATATCGAGCTTCTATTCCTCTTGAATCGCTTCATCAGGTCTTTGATATTACAGCCTTGTTTGAACAGCCTGTATATCTCGGCGGCCTGCGCCGGCTCAATTACACCGGTGGACTGTGCGGAAATAGGTTTGTCAGGATTGGCCTTTTCGTAATTTAGCAGTGTGTATCTGATGGTCTCGTGGCACTTGCCGGTTTCAGCGCTTATCCTGTTTATTATCCGGTGGCGAGAGAGGTCGGTATCGGCGGTAAGTTTTTCAGCCTGTTTTATAATCCGTTGTTTTTTCTCATCTGTCAGTCGCGAAAAGCTTTTTGCCCCGGCGGCAATGTCCGGATTTGATTTGAGGAATTTATCGACCGTTGACTGCAAAAAACCGAAACGTTTCCTGCCGTCATCAAAAATGAATTGTCTCGCAAACAGACCTTGTTCTCGCCAGCGGTAAATGGTTTTTGTTGAAACATCTAATGTTTCAGCAAGCTCTTCGATAGTGTAAAATTTTTGGCTTTGCTCGGCGACGGGACGCGCGAGCCGGGCGCTCAGCCTGGAGATGAAAATCCGCAGGTCATTCAATAGCTCATCACCTTTTATGATTTCATCCGCACCCGAACCTGTAGGATGAAAACCCGTAATACGAAAACATACAAACTCGAAAGGATATTCCTTTTCCGGCTTGATAACTGCATAAAGTTTCTCCGCAGCGTCAAGCTGTGCGCGACGCTTGTTTTCGGGTGTAAATCGAAGCTGCAGCAGCAATTGGGCTAAACTTTGACTCTTTATGTTTCGCATAACCAAGTGTCCATTTTACCAAATCAGGCGGAAAAAAACAGCCGTATAAAACCAATCATAGAAATTTAGTACGCTCGACATGCACCCGCTTTGAAAACGTTACCAATTTTCGAGATTTTTATATGGTGCTGATTCTAAAGGGTTTATGGAATGAGAATTTCGCAGAATGCGGAGATAACGGGTTGTTGGGTTGTAGCCGGGTCGTATCGGTCAACTGACGAAAATGGGGCCATTTTTGGGGTGCTGTGCCACTGTTCTACAGCTTCCGTTTCCGGCAGCTTTGCTCGCCACTCTTTGGTCTTTTCCGGTTTGCCCAAGGCTTCGTAGAGTTCTATCAGATGCTGTCATGATTTCAATGTGTGTGGGTGAAAGATTCACAAAATCAATCACATTCCGGGTGGTTTTTTGAAATCCGGCTTGATTTAACAGAACCCGCCTATTATAATCAAGCTCACAATTCGTCATATTTATTAAAAGATTGTTGCAATGATTAAATGCACCGAGGACAACGGAACTTACGAAACGTTATTCGCAGGCTTAAGAGACAGGTTATGCTCGATAAGTTATCAGGCAGATTTGTGCTAATCCGAACAACAACCAGAGTCTTCGCGGTGACCTTCGTTGTCCTTTTCACTCTGGCAGCATTCGATCCTCTGCAAGGTCAATCCCAGCAAAACTCTGCAGCAATCGCCGGTGGAGCACAGGACGCCAACTCGACTGCTCTGAATTCTGCGGTCACTCAAGGGGTGGCGGCAACCGATGCCGCAGAACAGCTCACTGTAGAGAAACTCCAGGCGAGGAAGAAGCAAATAACCGAATCGCAGGAGTTGAGCGATGAGCTCAAGGCGAAAATTGTAGAGGTTTACGACAAAGCAATCGCTCAATTAAAATCTGCCGCCGAATTTGAAACAAAAGGACAACAATACAGTCAGGCCCGGAAAGATATCCCGGACAATTTGGCCAAGTTTAAGGAGCTTCTCGCCTCGCAAGCCGGCGCTGCCGCACCTGAAGCCGGGCCTGAGACCACGCTGACACAAGCCGAGCAAACCCTCGTAACGGCAAGACTGAACCTTGAGGAGGCCAAGAAAAATGTAGCCAATCTGGAAAACGAGCCGAAGCGAAGGGCCGAACGTAAGACCAAAATTCCCGAGGAGACGAGCGCGCTTCAGAAGACGCTCGATGATATTAAGAGCAAACTTGCAGCTGGCGCAACTGAAGGGCAGGCAATCGAAATGACTCAGGCCAGCCGGGCATTGCTGCTCGCCCAACAACGTGCCTGTGAAAGCCAGATTGCCACCAACACCGAAGAGCTGCTTTTCTATGAAGCCGCCGGTGACCTTCTAACTGTTCGCAGGGACGTGGCGGCTCGTCAGTTGGCTACTGCAGATAAGACAGTAGAATTTTGGCTGCAACAGGTAAACGACTTACGGCGGGAGGAAGCCGAGGCTGCCAAAGATGATGCCCGCCGCGCCAAAGAAGAAACGAAATACGCCAATCCCGCCATCCAGGCAATCGCACAAAAAAACGCGGAGCTTGCAGAAACGCAGACCGAGCTTGCGGACAAGGTTGAGGTAGTCACGAAAGATTCTGAGTCAATAAACGCCAAGCTTACGGCCTTGAAAAAGAGCTTTGAGGAAGTAAGTGCCAAAGTCAATACAGCCGGGAAAGTAACAGATGCAATGGGGATGGCCCTGCTGGGCCAGCGCGAAAAGTTACCTGATATAAGAGCAAACCAAAAACGGATGCGAAGCAGACCGTCAGAAATTTCGTTGGCTCAGTTCAATGGGATGGAGCGCGATAAGGAATGGTCGGACCTGAGCGATCTCACAGAGGAGATGGAAGCAGTCCTGGCCCAGCTCGATCCTTCTGTCGGTGAGGCGGAACGTGAGGCCATCAAAAAGGAGGCGACAAACTACTACGAAAGCCAGCGTAAAATCCTAAGAGCGATAGCGGACCTCCACTGGGATTACTCCACAAAGCTGGCAAACCTTGACGCCATAGAGCGGCAGTACGTTAATACTGTACAGGCGTATGCAGATTTCATCGATGCGAACATTCTTTGGGTCAAGAGCAGTCTCGTCTTTCGTTTGTCCGACCTTCGTGTGAGTTTGTTTGCTTTGGGTTGGCTGCTTTCTCCGGCTAACTGGCACCAGGTTGCAATCAGCCTTTGGACGGATTTCAAGGAAAACATATTAGCTTATCTGGCAGTCTTGCTAATTGTCGTTTCATTGGTTGTACTTCATCCAAAGGCGCATAAGGCCGTTGAAATTATCTCAGGGCGGGTCCGTAAGGTGCAGACCGACAGCTTCCTGCATACGCTTAAGACACTCGGGCTTACGATTTTTCTGGCTTCGACGTGGCCCATAATCCTCTTTTTGTTTCACTGGCGTCTGTCTTCGAGCGATTTCGATGATGACTTCTCGCAGGCGCTCGCTTGGGGTATACGGGCACTCGTGCCGGTTCTTTTCATGCTGGGCTTTCTTCGCCACTTCTCGATGCCGCACGGTCTGGCTCAGGATCACCTGCGCATGCGCCATGAACCACTGTTTTTCTTTAGGCGACTGCTCGGCTTGTACTTTATTCTGGCGATTCCTGTCATATTTATAATCGAAGTCATGCAGACCCAGCAGACCGGCGAACAATGGTACAACTCAGCGGGTCGTTTGTTCTTTATGTTCGGTCTTTTGGCACTTGCATTGTTTCTGCTCATCCTGCTGAGCCCAACAGGCACGCTGATGAAACCCTACCTTAAGCAGAGACACGGCGGATGGATGGAACGTCTTCGTTATGTCTGGTATCCGCTTTGCTTTGTCCTTCCGGTGGTCTTTGCCATCTTAGGCGGTATGGGTTATTTCTACGCGGCACGGCAGCTCTCCGAGAAGCTTGTTATAACAATCATCCTGATATTGCTGGCGATCCTGGTCAGGGCCATGTTTGTCCGCTGGTTGATGGTTGCGCAACGAAAGCTTGCTCTGCTGGAACGCCAAAAACTCGAGGCCGCCGAACAAGAGCAGCAGAACCAGGGAGAATCTGCTTCGACAAAAGAATCTCAGCAGAGCAAGGCAAAAGACGAGACCTCAATTTTTCAGATATCGCAGCAAACCCGCCGGCTGATCGATGTGATTACGGTATTCCTGCCTATCGGCGGAATCTGGTACGTCTGGAAGAATGTCTTACCCGCTCTCGGCGAATTGGCGAGAATCGAGCTTTGGAAAATGAGTGCCGAGGAAATCGTGACTATCGGGTCACTGGCGATGGCATTGTTTCTGGCGGCATTGACCGTGATTGTCACACGGAACGTTCCCGGTCTGCTTGAGATTATCGTATTGAGGCGTCTGCCCCTCGACCGCGGCGTGCGTTTTGCGATAACGACGCTTTTTCGCTATACGCTTGCAGTCATAGGAACGGTGCTGGCCTTCGGTAAAATTGGAATAGGCTGGTCGAAGGTCCAGTGGCTTGTAGCCGCGATGACTGTCGGTCTGGGCTTCGGGCTGCAGGAGATATTCGCCAACTTCGTTAGCGGCCTGATTATACTCTTCGAGCAGCCCATCCGTGTCGATGACGTAGTTACAATCAGCGACGTCACGGGGAAAGTGACCAAAATAAGAATCAGGGCAACGACCATTCGAAGATGGGACCAGCGTGAGCTTATTGTGCCTAATAAGGAGTTTATTACGGGTCATCTGATAAACTGGACTTTGTCCGACAATGTTCTGCGCCGGGAGTTCCTTGTGGGTATCGCCTATGGCTCGGACACGGCCAAAGCTGAGAGAATTCTATATGAGGTTGCAAGAGCGAATCCTCTGGTATTGGTGGACCCGAAACCGGTGGTTATTTTCAAGGCCTTTGGGGACAACAGCCTGGAGTTCGAGCTGCGCGTTTACATCGCAGGTATAGATAACTATGTCCCGGTCTGGCACAGTATCAACTTCGCCATCGATCAGGAGTTCCGAAAGGCGGGAATCGAGATTGCATTTCCGCAGCACGATCTCCATATCCGCTCTGTTGATAAAAGCATACCAATCGACACTAAAAGAATACAGCAGTAGCCTTCGAGCGTTCTCTGAGAAAATCCGTCATAGATAATACTGTATTAGTTGTGCCGACGGTTGTATTTTTCTAATAAGGCAACCACACTCTAAATTCATAACTAACTGCGAGACATTAGCTTGTGATTATTATATGAGTTTAAGTATAAACGTCCATTGAATACTTCGACCCATTCGACAAAGCTCAGGGCAGGCTTTGCTCAGGACAGGTTCCTTCGACTCTGCTCAGGACAGGGTTGTTTCGCCCGTCCTCCATAGCCCCGATTGTATCGGGGCGGAGGATGGAGATTTCGATACTTGTCCTCGTGAAAACGGGGATTTGAATTTCGAGTTTATAATACTGAAGTCTTCGCCTGAAGGTAATGGATTTTCTCCCATTCCCCGAATGGGACATTAAGAGGTTCTCTGCTTGTGCTCTTGTGTACTTCCTTTATGCGACGAGACTTTTGGCCATATCGACAGCCGAGGCGGCATCGGCCGCGTAGCCGTCGGCGCCAATTTTGTCTGCGTAACCCTGTGTTACCGGTGCGCCGCCTATCATAATCTTGGCCGAAACGCCGGCCTCCTTTAGTGCCTTTATAGTTCTTTCCATGCCGGGCATCGTCGTAGTCAAAAGTGCGCTCATTCCGACAAGCTGGACACCCTTGGCCTTTACCTGCTCAACAAACTTTTCAGGCCCGACATCCACGCCGAGGTCAATAACTTCAAAACCCGCTCCTTTGAGCATCATCGCCACTAAATTTTTGCCGATATCGTGCAAATCGCCCTGGACGGTTGCAATAAGAAGCTTTCCGACCGGCTCGACGCCGGCCTTGATAAGCTCCGGCTCAAGGATTTCCATCGCCATTTTCATTGCCCGCGCGGCAATAAGCACCTCAGGTATGTAAATCTCATTATTTTTGAAACGAACACCGACAACGTCCATAACTGAAATTAGTCCCTCTTCGAGAACATCTTTAGCCGATGTGCCCTCTTCGAGTGCCGACTTCTTAATTTCCACTGCAGTGCCTTGGTCGCCTTTTATAACTGCATCAGCTAATGCCTTCAAATCCGCCATCTCAGTTCACCTCAATTAAACAAGCCATCCTGTTTACATTCATCTATCCGACAACTAAAGCTGCAATTAAACATTATTTCACATTTCCAAACAAGAGCTAAATTAAACTTTTTAACCGCAAAAGCTTTTTTTTAGATACAAAATGACGGCACAAAAAAGTCCCGCACCAATTAATCATAGGCTCATGCCTAAATTGGTGCGGGACCCCTTCTGCGCTCAGGGCTTCGTCATGAGTGGTGGTTGCCTTTTATCCCGTATAGATTCACTGTACCGCGAGGTCAGGGTAGATTAGGTTCATTAGGGTCCTCCACCGCTTTCGTCAAATGCTCAGCAAGGAGGACAAGGTCCTTAACATCTACAATTCCGTCACCGAAAGGCATCGGGGCGATATCATATAACGGCTCATCTGTGTGCCAGTGGTCAACCATCATGCATACGTCTGCACTGTCAACAATTCCGTCAGCATTAAAGTCAACAACCGGCAGGATTCTTACCTGCCATATGTCAACCACCTGGAGAATATCAGCACCGCCACGGTCGGAGGTAAAGTAGAAGGTAGAACCATCGGCAGAAATGTTTGGCGAAAACTCCCATGAAGAACTGTTGACAATTGTCCCGAGATTCACCGATTCTCCCCATGGGTCATTTGTTGATGCCCTCGTCGAAACCCAAATGTCCTGTCCACCATACCCGCCGGGCCTATGTGGCCCTCCCATGTAATCACAGAAGAAGAGTGTCAAGCCATCAGCCGAGATGTCTGGCATAGCCTCTTCATGAGAACTGTTTACAGCTGGCCCGAGATTCACCGGCTCTCCCCAAGGTTCAGAGACAGTTGCCCGCCTCGTCACCCAGATGTCTCGAAGCCCAAGTCCACCTGGCCGATTGGAGGCAAAGTAGAGCGACAGGCTGTCACCCGAAATGCTCGGGGCAAAGTCTTCAGCCGAACTGTTGACAGTCTGCCCAAGATTCACCGGTTCTTCCCAGGGGTCATCCTTCGTTGCTCGGGTCGTGACCCATAAGTCCCAATTACCTGAACGGGTGGAGGTAAAGTAGAGCGTAAGGCCGTCGGACGAGATGTCCGGGGTATTGTCCCATTCTGAGCCATTGACCGGGGGCCCGAGATTAACTGCTTGTCCCCATGGTTCGCTTGTCGTTTCCCTTGTCGAGACGTATATATCACCCTTACCGTACCCATCTGGTCGGCGACCCTCGAAGAAAAGTTCTAATCCATCATCCGAGATGCTGGTGTCACCATCGGCAGCCGAGCTGTTGACGGCTGGTCCAAGCTTAATGGGAGTACTGAAGATGAAGTCCGCCTTCGCTACATAAGCATTGGTCAGGACTACACAGGCTAATACTACAAGAAGCAGCATTGCCCCGGCCCACTGTGGGCGTGAGGTCTTTTTGAATTTGGTAATCATTTTAATCCTCCTTTTCAATTGAGATTTTGTTTCTAAAATTCCCGCCATAGCCGGCAGGTGCCGGGGACGGGAAAAACGTTCTAATAGATAAACGATGGTTTGGCCATAATCTTTCGCCTGGCCGCTTTTTGTGCGTGACAGAACCAAATAATCGCAGGCTAATTCCCTGTCGTTTCTTATTCGATAGAAAGCCAGCCAGATAAGCGGGTTGAACCAGTGCAGGACCTGCAAGAGGCTGGACAGGTACCCGAGGTAAATATCGTGTCTTTTCAGATGGGCCAATTCGTGAAGGAAGACGTGGCGGAGCTCTTTGAGGCTGAGGGCTTCGAGCATCCCGGCCGGCAATAACAAACGAGGACGGACAAAACCAAAAAGTGCGGGGCTTGTGACTTTGTCCGTTATTACGACGCCGAGGATGGTGCGGATACCCATATCGCTCTTGCAGTCTTCCAGCAAATCAAGAATCTTCTGATCGGTCAAGGGACGTTCACGGGTAACGAGCCACCAGAGATGAAAGTTACCCGCGCAGACATATACGACCAGAACCACAGCACCGAGCAGCCAGAGAAAGGGCATCATACGAACAAATCTAATAAAGAACGATTCAGAGTCGCCTTCTTGCTTTATTTCCTGAGCGTCTGCATATCGGCCATATAAATAAAAGTCCATACCACGAGTACGTTGAGGTTCCGAGAAGGCCTCTATTATCCGTCCCTGCTGAATAGATTTTGGAAGCAGGTTGAAGATGCTTATTTTGCTTTCGGGCAGCCAGGGCACTGCAAGGCGTATCAATAAGAGCACCCAGAGCAAATAGTGCCAGCGAATACCTAATTTGCCTCGCAGGATGAACTGGAGAAGGACAATCAGACCAATCAGCACACTGCCCTGCAGAGACACCCACAATAGCCAGTCAAAGAACGGCCGCAACTGTATAGTCAGAGTTCCCATCTTTATTCCTCCGCCTTTTGCTCAAGAATCTTCTTTAGTTCTGCGATATCCTCCGCCGAAAGCTCCGCGTCCTCAAGGAACTGCGCCAGCATAGGCCTGGATGTCCCCCCATAAACGCGGCTAACGAATGAGCGCCTTTCCATACGCACGCATTCGGCCTGGCTAACCGCAGGATAGTACATGTACTTTCTGCCTTCCTTTTTGAACTTGAGGGCTTTCTTATTCATCAGCCGGGTTATCAGTGTTTTAATCGTCTTGGGCTTCCACTTCGTTTTGCCGGCCAGCTCTTTTACCACTTCGTTGGCTGTTAGCGGGCTTTTTGACCATAGTACACGCATCACCAGCCATTCCGATTCAGATATCCTGGGTAGTTTTTTCATAAGCGACTCTCCTAATATTACATCTGTAATTCTTAAAATATTACATTTGTAATCGCACGTCAAGGAAAAAATAAAAATTTTTGAAATTTTTTTTGCCTTTTTCCTGCCCAAAAAAGCACAA
>CAZLIO010000088.1:0-9925 GCA_964559025.1 uncultured Pirellulales bacterium
GAATTTTCAAGTGATTTCAGGTTCTCTGGCCGAGCTTACTTCCTCAACCAAGGGGGGGCTGTCTTCTAACGGTGATTTATTAATAAATCCTGTCCCTGTCTGTGATAAATTTGTCCACTTTTTTGAGCAGGGATGTTTTTGCGGGTTGTTTGGCTTTGGCGGTTGCCTTTTTTTCGGCCCTGATTTTTGCCTGAGCGTATGCTTTTGTCTTTTGTTTGAATTTGGCCTTGGCTTTGGCTACCTTATCTGCCGCTTGGGCCTTTGCTTTGGCTATTGCCTCGGCGGCTTCGGCTTTGATTTGCTCTATTTGGTCCGCATAAGATTTAATCTTCTGCTGCATTTGGGCTTCGAGGTTTGCTCTTTTTTGGGCTTCGGTTTTGGCCTTCTTTTGGGCTTTTGCTCTGAGCATGGCCTGGGCTTTCGCTTTGGCTTCGGCTTTTGCCTTTTGTTCAAGCTCGGCTTTGATATTTTCAATCTGCTCGGTATAAGATTCAATCTTTTGCCGCATTTGGTCTTTGAGGTTTGCTATTTTCCGGGCCTGGACTTCGGCTTTCTTTTCTGCCTTTGCTCTCAATTCGGCTTCGGATTTAGCTCTGGCTTCGGCTTGGGCACTTTGTTCAGCCTGGGCTATTGAATTGGCTTCGGTTTTGCATCTTGCTTCAATCTCGGCCTTTAGTTTTTCTTCAGCTTCGGCTTTGGCCTGTGCGTAGGAGATTGTTTTTTGCTGGGCTTTAGCCAGGGCTTTACTGTAAAACTTGGCTTTTTCTTCAGCTTTGGTAACCGAGCGGGCTTTGGTTTGGAGCCTTTGACGGGCATCGGATTCGCTGATGTCCTGTTCGCCGGGTTTGAAAAACAGTGGTTCGGCGAACTGGAGCGCAACACGATTTACCTTGTTGCTGAGGTTATCGACGCGACAGACACGGCCTATGCGATTGAACATTACCGTGTCGAAGGATTCGGCCAAGTCAAAGTGAGGGACACCAAAGTCAACTGTTACCGTTTGGTCCGGATGGGGACAGTTTTTGTCGGCGTGGCAAAGGATGGCCAAACCTTTGCTGGAAACATCAAAGACCTGGCCCGGGGAAGGTTTTTCCTTGACGTCCCCGGCGAAGCGAACGGGCCAACGATAACACAATCTTTGCTCTGCTCTTTGGTCGGCTGCTGTTTCCATTCTCAACACCACAAAATCCTTTTTGCGTATTATATATGGACAGCATTACAAATAATTTCCACATTAGTCAAGAAATTTATTTTCGGGGATACCCAACTTGGTGCGATTCGAATATGCAGGTGAAAAATTATTGGCATTAATATCTCTGTTGTTGAAGAAGTGGATTCCCGCTCCTTCGACCCATTCGACAAAGCTCAGGGCAGGCTTTGCTCAGGACAGATTTTGCGGGGATTACGAGTCACACATTCAAGCCTGACGCAATAATAGTTGCAATTACAAAAGCGAGCGGTTATAATATTAGCAAACAATCCCAACCAAATTATTGGAAAAGTGTTCGCTACTCGAATATAGGAGGCAGGAAAATGAACAATAGATTACTTTCAAGTTTGATTATCAGTGTAATTTTATGTGCCGGGCCGAATTTAGCGTTTGGGTGGGGGTCAGCTACTCACGCTTATCTGGCTAAAGAATTAGGGCACGAGCCGGGCGTTATGAATTTGCAGGAGATGTATGGTTCGGTTTTGCCGGATATGTTTAATCTGATGTTTGGCTACGAACATCAGGATTATTTATGGACTGAAACACATTATCAGTTTATGAAGGTTCTCGAGCAGGCGAAGTCTGACGAAAGCAAGGCTTTTGCATACGGATTTGCAAGCCATAATGAGGATTGGGGAGCAGACCACACGGCACATATCAGCTCTATTACTGTCAATCCCGACGAAGGTTATGTGGTTACAAAAAAGAAAATATTGGCACCTCAATTAAAGCTCGGAATTATGTTGTTCCTGAACGCAAACGGCATTGCTTACACGCTGGAATTGCTTGATGAATTAGCTTTGAGTATTGCCGATAGTGCCGTGGAAAGTGCGGTCGATTTGTTAGTAAGCCAAAATGAAGATACGCAAATCGGAAGACGTATGCAAGTGGCTGCTAAATTGAGAAGTCCGTTCGTCCCAATGCTGTTAAGCAAAGCATACGCCAAAGAGTTCGCCGGTGAGGCCGGGATAATAGTTGAAGAGGCAATCCTGATGATTGTGGAAACTGAAGAAACATTCAAAGAGTATATGGAACTTTACGGCGAAATATTAACGCAGGAAAATGCGGTAGATTTGATGGCTGAACAAGGCGCACAATTGGCCGAGCTGATGTTAGAAGAGGAGTATGGAATTATCGTTGCAGTGCCGTCTGAATTAATGAAGACCGGCTTGCTTGCAGCGATTGATGTGGTTAAAAACGATTACTCCGAAGAGCTGGCGGCAACACTTGATTACGTAAAGGGGCAGCTTGAAAGTCATGGAGTAGAGAGTCAGTTTTTGGCGAATTTAGAGTAAAGTACAAAAAAATTGTGATTTGAATCTACTAAGGGGGTGTTTTTGGGACTATCCTCGCTTGCCAGGCTGGGTTATACAGTTTTTGTAAATAAAAATAGCAATTAAGGAAATTTGCAGCAAACCTTTGCCTTTTAATTGAATATATTGTAAAATGCAAGCCTTGGGAATTGCCGAAATCGAATGTATCGGCGAGTTTTATAAGGGATAGTTAAATCAATGGATGGAAAAATGAGGCAATGCAGCAAGTGCAAAAAGCAGAAAGACGAGAGTGCGTTTGGCAAGAATCGCACCCGCGCGGACGGACTGAGGATTTGGTGCAGGGAGTGTGAGTCTGAATATGCCCGGGAACGTTACGAGAAAAACAGAGGTGCTGTGAAAAAATACAATAATTATAAGGACCTTCATCGGGTCGTTGGAGGTGTGAGACAGAAGCGATGCGGCAGATGTAAAAAGTGGAAGGCCGAGAGCCAATATTATAAGCATCTCAGACATAAAGACGGATTGGCGGTGTGGTGCAAGGAATGTTCAGATAAAGCTACGAACAAGTGTCGCAGGCTGCGCTTAGTTGTGAGGGATTGAGATGAACACAAAAAGGAGAAAGTATATGAAAGATCGAAAAGCCAAATCCGTTCCCATACGGAAGAGGATTACCCGGAGGGATTTCCTCGGTGGCGCCGCTATGGCCACAGCCTTTGCCATTGTCCCTCGTCAGGTGCTCGGGGGCAGCGGCAACATCGCACCGAGTGAAAAAATCAATGTCGCCATCATCGGCACGGGCGGGCAGGGCATCGTCAACATGAAGCAGCTATTCAATGAGCCCGACGTCCACATCGCCGCCCTCTGTGACATCAACGAGTTCAGCGATTATAGCATGTTCTACTACGGCGGCACCGCCGGCCTGAAACCTGCCCTCGAGCTGGTCCGTAAGCAGTACGGCCAAGCCTGCCCGACTTACCACGACTATAATCAAATGCTCGATGAGGAAGACATCGACGCCGTCCTCGTCGCTACTCCGGACCATTCTCATGCTGTAGTTGACCTCGCCGTAATCGCCAAGGGTAAACACCTCTACTGCGAAAAGCCCCTCTGCCGTACCATTTATGAGACCCGCGTTGTCACTGAAGCCGCACGCAAGGCCGGCGTCGCTACCCAGCTCGGCAACTTCGGACACTCCAGCGAGGACATCCGCCTTGCCTGCGAGTGGATCTGGGACGGTGCCATCGGTGACGTTCACGACGTGCACGCCTGGACCAGCACAGGCGCTAACCGCTGGACCAGTCTTACCGACCGACCCAAAGAAAAGCCTCCGGTGCCTGCGGGCTTCGATTGGCAGCGCTGGCTCGAGCCCGTGCCTGCCCGCCCTTATCATCCCGACTACGCCCCTGTCCGCTGGCGCGCCTGGTGGCAGTTCGGCTCCGGCACAATCGGCGACTTTGCCTGTCACCATCTGGACCCTGCCTTCTGGGCGCTCAAATTGCACCAAAGCGCTACCTTCAGCGTCGAGGCCGGCTCCTCCGGCACCACTGATGAGACCTGTCCCGCTGCCTCACTCATATACTTCCATTTCCCGGCCCGTGCTGGTATGTCACCTGTCCGCATCACATGGTACGAAGGTGGACTTATGCCGCCACGACCTGTGGAGCTGGAAGCAGGCAGAAGCCTTGATGATAATGGCATCCTCTACATCGGCACAAAGGGCGCCATCCTGGGCGGCGGCTGGTCGCAATCTCCTCGCATCATTCCCGAAACCAGGATGCAGGCCTATCAGAGACCCCGCAAAACCCTGCCCCGTGTCAAGGGACACCACCGCAACTGGCTCGACGCCTGCCGAGGCAAAGGCCGACCGAGCACACACTTCGACTACGCCGGCCCCCTCACCGAATTCACGCTCATGGGCAACGTCGCTATCCGTGCCGGCAAGAAACTTGAGTTCGACTGGAAGAACATGAAGGTCACAAATGTTCCCGATGCCAACAGGTTTATCAAGCCGCACTACCGCGAAGGCTGGACTATTTAGATGAGAAATTCCCAGGAGTAAGTGGGAACAGGCCGGAGGTGAGGCGGGAGATTCGAAAGGGTGCGTTTAAGAGTGAGGCAAGGCCTATTTGGAGATAGGGCTATAGTTGGAGTATACACTTATGCAGCCTGCATTCAATCGTATTCAACGACTTCTCCTATGTTCTCTCGCCTCTCATCTCAATCGATCGCCCGATATTCCACAACTATGAGCGCCAATTGTCATTTTGTTTGTATCTTGAAGACATAAACAATGAATGTGTGTTATATTTACTTGGCGCCATTTTGACCTTTTCAAACGACTTAACTGCCCGTACGTCCTATATCCTCTTGTTTTGGTGACAATAATTTGGTATATTGTTATTCAAGGGAAAATCATATCAGGAGGATACGACTGTGTTTCAGATAACAAGCTGAACCACTTACCTGAGAATTTCAGTACTGTTACTGGTGACACTGTGCAGGGCTGCTGTCGGGAAGGAGAAAAATATGGATGAGCTTTGTAAGAATGAGGATAAACAATGAAGCCAAGAAAGAGCTTTTCAGCAATTTATTTCATATTAAGGGCTTTGATTCTCAGTGGCTTTTTGGTTGTTATCTTTTCAAATAAGCTTCAAGCAGAGCAAGAGCCAAAATCTAAGAAATCTTCTGAACAACCATATGCCTATCTTTTTCCTGCAAAACTAAGTAAGCTCACCGAAAAATTGCAGCGAGAAGATATAGAAGTCTGTGAACTTCGTGAAGATATTGAGCTGGATGTTGAAAAATATCGCATAAAAAGGATTGTGCATGACAGAAAGCAGGCTAAGAAACGTCGGACTTTCAGATTTATGATTGAGCCATGTCAAGAAACGAGGCGTTTTCAAGCCGGTACAATTTTTATAAAAATGAATCAAAAGTTGGGGGACAAAGTAAAAGGGCTGATTGAGCCAACTACTGAAAAACGCAGAGAAATTCGAAAGCTTTTTGGGCGGCTTAAGACAGGAGATAATTACCCCATTGTTAAATTGAAATCATACGTGCCGATAACACAAGGGCCTGTCCGACCTCTAAAGGAAAAACGCCGGTTTAATAAACCAATTACGTTTGAAACAATATACGATCCAAATGAAAAGGAGAACTTCCAGGGTTCACCTATTTCAGGTTTAACCTGGTTGGAAGATGGTGAGCATTATCTTCAAGTCCGTAACGGTCAATTATATAAAGTGCATTCTGAAAGCGGACGTTCGATATCATTTTTTGATCCAAACGCACTGGCTAAAGGATTGAAAAACCTTCCTGCTATAGATGAAAAGACCGCTCAGTCTTTATCAAAGCGGACACGGTTTACAATGAATCCCGAACGAAGTGCGGTTCTGATTAATTATGAAAACGACTTATATTACTGCACATTAGATGGAAAACAGGCAGTGCGATTGACGAGCAGCCCGGGCGAAGAGAAGTTAAGCAGTTTCGATCCGGGCGGCAAATTTGTTGCATTTGTACGGGATAGAAACCTGTATGTGATTGATATCGCTACACAGACGGAACGAGCTCTTACAACCTGCGGAGGTGGTATTATCTCCAATGGAGAAACTGACTGGGTTTATTTTGAAGAAGTATACGGCCGCCGCTGGCGGGCGTTTTGGTGGAGTCCGGATTCATCAGCAATTGCTTTTATGCAGTTCGATGACGGGCCGGTAAATAAGTTTACCGTTGTAAACAACACGAAGAGAAAGCAGGAAGTGGAGGAGACACTGTATCCGAGAGCGGGTGAGCCAAATCCGAAAGTGAGAGCTGGTGTGGTATCAGTGGCGGGAGGGCCTGTACGATGGATTGAGCTCAATAATTACCTTGAAGGGACATATTTGATAACTGGGATTGGGTGGATGCCGGATAGTGAACAAATATTTTTCTTTGTTCAAGACCGGGCCCAGACGTGGCTTGATTTCAATACGGCCTCGAAGCGGGGAGGAGAAGCCAATCGTCTCTTTCGTGAAACAACCGATGCGTGGGTTGATGTACCGGATAGTCCAAAATTTCTATCGGATGGGTCCTTTCTTTGGTTTAGCCAACGGAACGGCTGGAAACATTTATATCTTTATGATAAAGGCGGAAAGTTGAAGCATGCGGTAACTAAAGGCAAGTGGGAGGCAAGGCGGCTTCATCATGTGGATGAAAAGAACGGCTGGATTTATTTTACCGGGACACGTGATTCGCACATTGCAGAAAATCTTTACCGTGTGAAGTTAAGCGGTGGTAAAATCAGGCGTCTAACAAAACCGCGAGGCAATCATCGTATCAATGTAAGTCCAAACGGAAAATACTTTATTGACACATGGAGTAACAGCTCAACACCAACAAAGGTTGTGCTATACGGTATTAATAGAAGGAAAATACGAATGCTGGATACAAATCCCGTTTATAAGCGGGAGGAGTACCGATTTGGCAAATACGAGCAATTTCAGATTGAGACAAGAGATGGTTTTCTGCTGGAAGCAAGCCTGGTCAAACCGCCGGATTTTGATATGACCAAAAAGTATCCGGTTTGGTTTATGACGTATGGTGGTCCACATTCACCAACGATACGTAATGCATGGAACGGGCGGATAGCGCGGGACCATATGCTGGCCCAGATGGGAATACTTGTATTTCGATGTGACCCGCGCAGCGCCAGCGGCAAAGGTGCGTGTTCGGCTTGGACTGTATATAAACAACTCGGTGTACAGGAGATGAAAGATATTGAAGAGGCCATCGAGTGGCTGAAGAACAAACCTTACGTCGATGGGGATAGAATAGGGATGAGCGGACACAGCTATGGGGGATTTATGACGGCATATGCACTGACTCATAGTGAGCTGTTTGCCGGCGGCATTGCCGGAGCACCCGTCACTGACTGGCACCTGTATGATAGCATCTATACAGAGCGGTACATGGACATACCACAGAATAATCTGGAAGGATATGAAAAGACCTCCGTGATAAAGGCAGCTAAGAACATCCATGGTAAACTTCTGATTGTGCATGGAGCAATTGATGACAATGTGCATATTGAAAACACACTCAAGCTTATACACGCACTGCAGCAAACCGATAAGGAATTTGAAACTATGATTTATCCAAAATCACGGCATGGTATCGGTGGAATGCATTATAATCGTTTAGAAGTTAATTTTATCAAAAATGTATTGAAATTAGATAATTGAGTACACCTTGTTTCATTGTATACTCGGACTCATTTATGTAAGCAATTATGAGAATAGGGCTTCTACTGACACTTGAATTTGAAGATATGTGACATCTTTGTTGTTATTATGTCTATGAGTTCTGCAAAATTGAGGTTACATTAGTATTAACGGATACTTATAACGGCTGAGCATCAGTCAAACGCCAGAAAAGCCTTGAGGGAGCAAGTTTCGTACGCACGCACTGGGCCTCTGAGGCTGGCAGGACCGACCCAAAATGATTCCGACTGATCTGCGGGGTTCGCCTTCTTTGCGTCTGAGCAGCACTATAGGATTACCCATAATTGACCGGTTACAATCACGGCCTGTTTTTTTTATTGATTCTATTGCTCGGAAGGTATATAATTGTCTGGTTGTCTTGCTGTTTATCTGGTAGAATGAAAGCATGACCGGTAAATGGCGAGTCATCGCTTATATAAGAAAGACGTATTTTGCCCGCAGGCAAAGGAGGTGAAACATGTTTCGGCGAAGCGGTTTTACACTAATCGAGCTTTTGGTTGTTATTGCGATAATTGCCATATTGATGGCAATCTTAATGCCCGCCCTCAATGTTGCCCGTGAGCAGGCCCGTGGTGTCTCATGCTCCGCGAACCAGAAGAACCTTGCCCTGGCCTACATCGCGTATTCCGACGAGAACGATGGCACCGTTTGTGGGGGCTGGGCGATTCACAACACAGTCAACGGTGTGCCCCCGTGGGTAATGCCGCCCCTTGATTACTCAGGAGGCAACATTATTCCTATGGCCAGCGGACCCGTTACCCGCCAGCAACGGTACAATGGACTGAAGGAAGGAGTCCTGTACAAATACATCAAAGATGTGGGTGCCTATCATTGTCCGGGTGACAATCGAATAACAAGGGGGACAAGCTTGGGCAGGGAGTCGGAATTTCTGATTTATCGCAGTTACTCTCTCTCGGATTATATGCGGGCGTCTGAAAGTACCGACCCGAAGAAGTTGTTCAGCTTCAAAAGTCAGGCCACCAAGATGCTCTTCGTAGAGGAGATATACGACGGCTCAGCAGGCAACCATAATCACGATGGATGGTCGTATATTCCAGGCGACGGCACTTTGTGGGACCCCCTGGGCATCTTTCACAGCAATGCCTGCACATTTAGTTTCATGGATGGTCACGCAGAACGCAAGAAATGGGATGACAAGCGGACGGTTATCTACTGTACCAGTCGAGCAGAAGCTACGGCCAGGGGTTTTGGCAAGGGAATGCAGTTCAATCCACCTAACGTTGACCTGGTGTGGCTTGATACACACTACCCGGGCAACCAGCACGTTGCTGAGTAGTCATAAGGTTTGTGGCCTGAGTGGACGGATGATGTACTCTCATTAAGACAAAAGATGTCCCTTTTTGCAAATGATTGTAGTGGCCCCGCATCATTAAACTCATTCAATGATTTCAACTTCTTTCAATTTATGGGGGCCCTTATGTTGTTTATCTTTCATTGCCTCTTGTTTCGGCGTTGAGAGCCTTTCGAAACAGCCGCGGCCCGTAGTGCGGCGGTTCCTGGCCGAGTTCGTAGCAGCCCAGATCCGGCGCTGTACCGGCGAAACCGTCGGTAATCTGCGCAAGGGCGATACCTGAATCGACGACCTTGGCGCTCTTGCGCAACTGTAGGTTGTAGTCACCGGGTTCGCAGGTCTTACCTTTTTGCGGCGGTCCGGCGTTGACGAAGATGTCGTAGTCGGCCAGGATGCCGTGCTCCTCGAGCCCCGTTGCCCTGAAGAATTGCTCGAGGGACTGATACTGCGCGACGTTCCCGTTGTGGTCCTTCCATCTGAACAGCAGTTCGGGCTGGTTGCGGCGGTAGGCGTTGTAGTCCATCGTGCTGTAGGCCGTAGGCGAGCCGGACTCCATCGCGTATTGCGTGCCGCCCATGAACAGGTTGTTTCGGAAATGGCCGTTTTGCCAGATGGCCGGCGGACGAAAACCTTCTCCGGCACAACATGACGTGTTGTTGTAGGCCTCGATGCCGGCGGGATAATTATTCAGCTTATAGCTGAGGCTGGTGATTCCGTAGAGCTCATTGCGGATCAAGTAGACCGGCCCGCCGTAGAACGGTTGAGTGGACATGCCGGTGTGCGCGTTATAGCAGCGGTTGCGATAGAACCGCACGTTGTGGCAGCCGTAATCCGCCTCGAAAGTGTCATCCTGCGCCCAGGAGAGGTC
>CAZLIO010000089.1:0-6077 GCA_964559025.1 uncultured Pirellulales bacterium
AATGCAGCACAGGTAGATACCTGGACAGAATGGAATATCGACCTGCAGGCCTTTGCGGACCTGGGTGTGAACCTTGCCAATGTCAATACGATTTCCCTTGGTCTTGGAAACAAGAACAATCCATTGGCTGGCGGTTCAGGTATGATGTACTTTGATGATATTCGTCTGTATCCACCGCCGCCGGAGCCGGCACCGTAAGCAGTGTGATTTAGCTGGCAATTGCGACTGCGTGCTTGATATCGCAGAATTATGTCAATTCGGGGTCTGTACCATTTGATACGGTACAGGCCCCGTTCGTTTTTTTAATCGATAGGTTTTGCCACAGTACTTTTCGAAGACAGCTCGAGAAGTTGAAACCAGCCATATAGAAAATAATAACGAACCAGAAAATTCAAGGGGTGAAAAAGCAAATGAAGGAATATATAATGTTCGAGTAACATTGACAAAGACTTGAATGCTATAAGGAGATTAAGTATGGGCAATACTCTCAATCGACGCGATTTTCTGAAGAAAACGGCGAAAACATCAGCGGCCGCCTTCGCGGCGCTCACCGCTCCGTCAATTCTGAAAGGAAGAAGCTCCAGCTCACCGCCAAATGTCGTCTTTATCATTTGCGACCAAATGCGAGGCGATGCCCTGAGCTGCCTTGGACATCCAAATGCCCGCACAACTAATTTAGATAAGATGGCGGCGGCAGGAGCATTATGCGAAAACTATTTTGTTAATAATTCCGTTTGCGCCCCGTCAAGGGTCACTTTATTTAATGGACTATATCCACATCAGCACGGCAAACTTACGAATCAAAGCGGAAAATTTATAGAATCGCTTGCCGGCTCTATGTTAGGCCATTTTCGCCGGCGCGGCTACCGCGTAGGATGGGTCGGCAAAAATCACACATATTCAAAAAAGGTCCTTGAGGATTTAGATTTGTGTGTGATTCGGGCCCGGGAACCTTTCAGGGCTTATAGTAAATTTGTTCCGCCGTATTGGCATAGTGACACCTTATGGCCCGAAGAAAAGTGCCATCCACGGATGAACACCGATGATGCTATAAGGTTCATAAACAGCGCAAAAAAGAATGAGCCGTTTTTTCTTCACATCAGCTATTTTGACCCGCATCCGCCTTATATGGCGCCTTCGGAATATACAAGCAAATACTCCAGTAAAGAGATGGTGCTTCCGCCGTTTGTGCACCCCAAAAAACTAAGCGCCAGGCTGGATGAACAATGTCGAGCCCTCCATTACGACCGCATAAAAGATACAGACCTCACCGAGACAATGAGATATTATTATGCTGCGATAGAATGGGGCGTGGATTACCAGGTGGGCAGGATTTTAGAAACTTTAAGAAACAAGGGACTCATTGAAAATACAATCGTCGTTTTTACTTCGGACCACGGCGATTTTATGGGTGAGCATCGTATGGTTCGAAAAGGTATGTTTCTCTACGATGCGCTGCTGCACGTTCCGATGATATGGCACGCTCCGGGACTGGTTAGCCGAGGCATTCGCATTAAAAATATGGCACAGGGAGTTGACTTATTTCCCACGTTAGCGGATTTGACCGGCGGTAAAGTTAACGGCGAACTTCCCGGAAGGTCATTAAAATCCTTTTTGCAGGGTGAATCGAAAAAAGAAAGAGATTTTACAGTCTTTGCATCAGCAGCCTATAGTGATTTAGCTCCGAATTACTTTGATGACCCAGAACCGGCTTACGACCCTGATAGCGATGTTCCATTCCATACCCGCGTAGAAAATCTTACCTGGAAGGCCGAGAACAAAACAGCTATGGCACGCATGAGCCAGTGGAAGTTAATATTTAATGAATCACGACCGCCGGAATTATACAAAATGGCGGACGGCTGGATTGAGAAAGAAAATCTCGCCGATAAACGAGATTTCAGAAAAGTGCGAAAAGCGCTTGAGGCCAAAATAAAAAACGTTTGGAAGTGGTAACGGAGCCGGATATATTCTTGAAATAAATGGGTAAATACTGCTGCACACGACGTGATTTTCTGAAAGCCACAGGGCTCGGCACTATCGCCCTGACGTTGAGCTGTCAATCATCATTCACCAGCGTTTTGCAGGTCAGGCCTAATGTCCTCTTTATTGCTGTTGATGACCTTCGGCCGGAACTAAGCTGTTACGGCCGCAAGCTCGTCCGCAGTCCGAATATAGACAGACTGGCCCGCGAAGGAATGCGATTCAATCGCGCCTACTGCCAAATTGCTATTTGCAATCCGTCACGCACCAGTCTGATGACAGGTCTTCGGCCGGATTCAGTAAGTGTTGTCGATAATGTTACCTACTTCCGTGACACTGTGCCCGAAGTGGTAACGCTGCCACAGCATTTTCGTAATCGAGGCTATGAGACCACTTACATCGGCAAAATCTATCACGGCACAATGCGCGACGAGGATAAATCGTGGAGCCGCAAGGCTGTTTATCCAAAATCCGGTTACCCGCGTGACATAGGCGGATACCAACTGCCGGAAAATCAGGACCTGGTGAAAAGAAGGCGAGAGGAGGTAAAAAAGAAGTACGGCAAGGTAAATCCCGGTGGGATGGCATGCGGACCGGCGACAGAATGCACCGACGTACCGGACGACGCCTACCAGGATGGCAGAATCACCAACGCGGCAGTCGCCACTCTGCGCCGGCTCAAAGACACTTCGACGCCCGGGACAGGAAAATCTGATAAGCCATTTTTCCTCGCGGTTGGGTTCCATAAACCACACCTGCCATTCGTCGCACCGAAAAAGTATTGGGACCTCTATAATCCAAAAGAAATAGACCTTGCAAACAATCCTTTTGCACCAAAAGATGCACCATCCGTGGGCATACATAGCTCTTTCGAACTTCGTGTCCGATATGGCATACCCAAGTCCGGCCCAATCCCGGACGATATTGCCCGTAATCTCATTCACGGGTACATGGCCTGTGCCAGCTACGTGGATGCGCAAGTCGGCCGCATAATTGACGAACTGGAACGGTCAGGTCTTCGTGAAAATACTATTATTATGCTCTGGGGCGACCACGGCTGGCATCTGGGGGAACATGCGCTCTGGGGCAAGGCGACAAACTTCGAGGTTGCCACGCGATCGCCGTTGATTGTCAGCTCTCCTGGTATGGGAACAGCCGGGAAGAGCAGCAACGCACTTGTTGAGCTATTGGATATGTATCCTACGCTTTGTGAACTCACCGGTTTGCCTGTACCGAAGCACGTCGAAGGAACGAGCTTTGTGCCACTTTTACGTAATCCGAACCGTCCATGGAAATCGGCGGCTTTCAGCCAGTTCCCATGCCCGGCCCTTCGTGAGTGGGCCGCACTTCCGCTGTCGGACGCGATGCAAGGTACATTTTTTGGTCCGCTGATCCGCAACGTAGAAGATAAACTCAGATACGAAGCGCGGGGCAAATATAATGAAGAGTTATATAACAACTATTTGATGGGTTATTCCATGCGGACGGACAGACACCGTTTCACTATCTGGGTTGATACAAGGAATGCTGACAAAGCACCTGCTGCATTAGAACTTTACGACCATAAACATGACCCGGATGAGAACATTAACATCGCCGGCAGGCCGGAGAATGCAGAACTAATAAAAAAAATGAAAAACAGGATAAAAATAAAAAGTTAGCAGGACTGAAAATGAGCATATTATCAATAGCCCTTATAATTGTATCAATCGCTGTTTCGTTTAACTCTGTAACGTCCCATGCTGAAACAGCCAAACGCGACTATGGTGTAATCAAGAACCAGGAAAGTCCGCACGCAAAGCTGAAAAATGTTGACTTGAGAGACGTTCGCTGGACGGAGGGTTTCTGGGCAGGGCGCTTTGCCCAGACACTCGACGTTACACTCCCGCGGCTATGGAAGCTGGCATCGGACCCGGATAAGGGGCACGCCATACAAAACCTGAGAATTGCCGCAGGTATCGAGAAAGGTCAATTCAAGGGGACCCATTGGCAGGATGCCTGGATTTACAAGTGGCTTGAAAGTGCCTGTTACATTTACTCCGTTACAGGTGAGACGAAACTCGATGAACAGATGGATGAAATTATCGACGTGATTGCTATGGCACAGAGGCCGGATGGTTATATCGCCTCCCAGACGATTGCCCGCGGCTGGCCAAGGTTCCAGGACCCACATCATCATGAGCTGTACACAATGGGTCACCTTATCACCGCTGCCTGCATTCACCACCGGATTACCGGCAAGACGACACTGCTCAGCGTTGCCTGCAAAGCAGCGGATTATATTTACGAGACATTCAAGGGACGCGACCCAAAGCTGGCTGACTTTCCGCAGAATCCGTCAATTATAATGGCGGCAGTTGAGCTTTATCGTACAACGGGCGAGAAGAAGTACCTTGATATGGCGAATTTCTTTATCGACTGGCGCGGAAGCCGCTATGGGAAAGGTCGGCGGAATGCATGGGGTATTGTAACAGGCGGCAGTGACCTTAACCAGAACTGGCGTCCACTCCGCAAAGAGACCGAAGTGGTGGGACACGCGGTGTTCTTTACATATCTCTTTGCCGGTGCGGCCGATGCTTATATGGAGACCGGCGACAAAACGCTTCTCGACGCACTTGAGAGATTGTGGACAGACCTCGTGGAAAAAAAGATGTATGTCACAGGTGGTGTAAGTCCGATACATAAAGCCCATCCGGTCCGAAGTTTTCAGCCCGGCCGTCTTTCTGCTATCGTTGGAGATTCCATTCACGAAGGTGTCGGTGGCCCCTTTGAGCTGCCGAATGATACGGCTTACAACGAAACCTGCGGCCAAATCGGCAACCTGATGTGGAACTGGCGAATGCTGGCCATTACCGGGCAGGCTCGCTTTGCCGACATAATGGAACGAACTCTTTTTAACTCGATTCTCTCCGGTATCGAGGTTGACGGCGACAATTGGTCATATACCAATCCGCTTCGCTGGCATGGCCCTGAGCACATACTGCGCAGCAACGATACGCACAAACGCTTAGACCCTGGAACAAGGATGATCTGCTGTCCTACGAACCTGATGCGAACTGTTGCCTCCTGGCACAACTATCTTTACAGCGTCAGCAAAAAAGGATTGTGGATTCATCACTATGGTGGAAACGTTTTCGATGGCAAGCTGGCCGATGGACGAAAATTAAAACTTACACAGAAAACAGACTACCCCTGGGACGGCAAGGTGCATATTACTGTGGATGCCGTTGAGTCCGGTGACCCATTTTCCATTCTACTGAGAATTCCCGGCTGGGCAGAGAACGCTAAGTTGACCATTAACCGCAAGGCGGTGAAGGTCCCGTGCAAGCCGGCATCGTACGCGGCCATTGAACGAAAGTGGGCTGCCGGTGACATTATCGAGCTGTACCTGCCTATGCCGGTCAGAATGATTATGGCTGACCCGCGCGTTGAGCATACCCGCAACCAGGTGGCGGTTATGCGCGGCCCAGTCGTTTATTGCCTTGAGTCTATCGACGTGCCGCAAGGGATTCGGTTTGAAGATATTTGCCTTGCCGCAAATGCAAAATGGAAAGTCCAACATGAGCCTGAGCTGCTCGGTGGCGTAACCGTGCTGAAGACAAAAGCTATGGTCATTGATAAAAGCACTGCAAAAGATATCGGCGGCTACCGCCAAGTGAGCGATGTTAAGCCGCGTCGAATAGACATCAGGATGATTCCATACTACGCATGGAACAATCGCAAGGAGCCGAAGATGACTGTCTGGTTGCCGGTCAGGTGGTAGTTAACTCCTGACTGATAACAGAAAGAATCACAATCGGAACAGGAAAGGAACCGGCAGAATGGAAGCAAATTTCAGCCGACGTGATTTCCTAAAAGGAATTGGTATAGGCGCTGCGACTTTGATTACAACCGGCTGTGCGAGTACCGTTAAGCATCCTGCCTCAGAAACCACAGCCGACAAACCCAATATTCTGTTAATCGTCTCGGATGACCAGGGATGGGGGGACGCAACCTGCAACTGGAAAAATACGGATATCGAAACTCCTGTGATGGATGAAATTGCGAAAACAGGTGTCAGGTTCAGCCAATTCTACGTTAATCCTCTCTGTGCC
>CAZLIO010000089.1:6087-9860 GCA_964559025.1 uncultured Pirellulales bacterium
TTTTTTACCGGGCAGTATTCTATGGAGAACGGCATGTGGAGAGGCCCTTCGAGGGCAAAGGACAACGATAGAATCGTAAGGAGCGATGTCACGATACTCCCTCAGTTTCTTAACAAGGCCGGCTACAGAACAGGCATCTTCGGCAAATGGCACCTGGGTTATCAGCCGCCCAACACACCGAATGAACGAGGCTTCGATGAATTTTATGGCTTTCTCGGCGGTTCACACCCTTATACTCCCACCGCCGCACAAACGTTGATGCATAACCGCCAGCCTTACCACGAAGACCTTCATTTAACCGATTACTTCACAGAAAAAGCATTGTCCTTCATCAAAGATTGCGCCCAAAAGAAAAGTCCGTTCTTTTGCTATGTCCCTTACAACGCCGTACACGGTCCTCTCTGGCGCGCCGAACGCCCGAAGCCATCCGGTAAAAAAGAATGGCTTCGAAGGTACGACGAAAGAGGCATCGATTTCCCGCGGCGGGATTACAATGCAATCCTCGAGCACATGGACAACAGTGTCGGCCGATTGCTTAATCTCCTAAAAACCCTGAAGCTGGAAGAAAATACGTTAGTGATTTTTTTCAGCGATAACGGAGCCTGTCTGATGACACCCGAGACAAAGGCCAACTACCCCGGCAACAATGGGCCTTTCCGCGGAGGCAAAGGCGGGACCTACGAAGGAGGCGTCAGGGTCCCTTGTGTGATGCGCTGGAAGAGCAAATTCCCCGAAGGCCTTGTCTGTGACGACATCGTAATGCACTTTGATATTTTCTCCACTGTTATGGATGCCGCCGGTCTGGCCGTCCCCAAAATGAACGGTAAGTATCCGGTGCACGGTGTAAGCCTGATGCGACACATCCTTTCCAATGGTAAAGAGCCTATACCAGAACGCACGGTCTTCTGGGAGCTTACCGGCAAAGTAGCCGCCCGTAAAGGCAAATGGAAGCTCGTCGGCCAAATCGAAAACACAAGGGCTCAATGGGACCAAACTGCGGCCGAGCTGAAGGATGCCGAACTAGAACTATATAATCTCGAAAATGATATAAGTGAATCCATGAATCTCAGAGAAAAGAATCCAAAGGAATATCTGGCGCTTAAAAAGGAGCTCATAACCTTTTTTGAAAACATCAAGTAAATCTTTGAGCATTTAAGGGCATAAGGACTTTTTCAAAAGCCAAACATGTCCCTATTTTCGTTTTTTAAAATGTTTCCTTATGTACGACTCCAGCTCAATATCCAAAAAACTTGGCCGTGTGGCATCAAAATAATCTTCCTTTGTCAGCCATCTCACCTGATCTATACGAGGGTCAGAACTCAGGATCTCCTTGACATGTTCGCATATATGTTGTAGAGCTTCCCCTGAGTCGAATACCTGCTGAGGTACGCGTGTGAAAAATCTCTCCCACCAAGGAATTCTAAGGTGGTTCCTACACGAGATTGATGAACTAAAAGATGAGTCAGGTTCTCTTGTAACTGAGAAGATAGATACGGACACTTTGCAATCACGCATTTTGCAAATAGTGTACCTGCAAAAGTGACCAATCTTTATTTCACTACATTCTATGCCTCTTTTATTAAGTTCTTCGAATATGTCTTGCAAAAGAATATTTTCCACATGCTCTTTATTGTGCAACTCCCCGCTTCGTATTTTGAATAATGCCCAGTTCTTCAGCAACATAATCGCAATTCTCCTAAAAGAAACTGTCTTCTATTCTCTACAGGCTGATCATTAATTGTCAAATCGAGAAATTATGAAAGATAGACACCAGAATTGCTGGCCGTCAATTAAATTCGTTGAATAACTTTTTCAACAGCTCCACAATTACTTATTTTTCTTAGCGATGATATGCAAATATATATACAGCTCTGCTTTGATCATCTATTAATATCTTATATCCTCGAGACCCACGATACTCAAGTATACGACAGGAGTCGATGCTGTCTGGATCAAACAGGATTACACCAAGTTCATCCTGCCAGAAAGAGAGTCTGGTAAAGAATTTCGAGACTGATTTCTTAGGTGCTCCAATATCATCTGCATCAAAAGTTTTAGAAATTACACGCTCCCCACCGAACTCCTTCAAAATATATGCAACACCTTCAGAATCCGTATCGAATCTTACGAAAATATGAGGATCCCTACCTTCCTCGAAGATCGCACGAAGATTATCTGCTTTACTAGGTAGCTCGCGATTTGTTATGCGCAGGAAAACAGGTCTAATCTCTTCGACTGATAATACACGCTCATGTGCCCTTTCAACGAGTGATTGTGTCCACTGTTGGATTCTAAAACCTATTATAGCCAGTAGAACCAGCAGAGACAATCCAACGAGAACTATATACAATTTTCCTTTGCTCATATTTATCTCCATGAGTTAAATGGGGATAGTCAACTATTTTTTTGTCATCTTTCTCTTTCTTTTCGCTCTATTATGTTTTCCCTGCCTATAAATACAGGCTTATGTACAGATTATATTAACGGGCTTGGCAGTCGTAAAGAGCTGTCTCGGTGTCGAAAGGCTTTAGCGAATCTTTCAATACCGTTTTATTTTATTCTTTCATTACAACCTCGCTCAAGTTATGATTATTTCGGTCGGTGATTTCGTATCTCCTGCCCATATTTTTGCAGTGTCAATATGATGGTAATAAGCAATGCTGAAAAGGAAAATACTATTTATTCAATTATTAATCCCCTTCTTAGTATTCAATCTAATCGTCATTTCTACTGTCTATGCGGAAGACCAGCCGCAGTGGGGCCAGAGGTATTCTCGCAACATGGTCTCGGACGAAACGGGTCTGCCTGATACCTTTGACCCGGCCACCGGCAAAAATATAAAGTGGGTGGCTCCATTAGGCACACAGACCTACTCGACCCCGGTAGTTGCCGGCGGCAGGGTGCTGATTGGCACGAACAATGACAGGCCGCGAGACCCTCGTCACAAGGGAGACCGCGGCGTGTTCTTGTGCTTAGACGAAAAAGACGGGAGCCTTTGCTGGCAGCTCGTAGTTCCCAAGCTGATACCAGCCGTTTATCGGGATTGGCCCAGAACAGGTATTTGTTCGCCGGCTACTGTTGAAGGCAACAGGGTTTATGTTGTGAGCAATCGCGGCGAGGCAATGTGTCTCGACCTCAACGGCCTGACCAACGGCAACGATGGACCATATAAAGATGAAGGCCGACACATGACACAGCGAAACGCCGAGCCTCTGGCGGTAACAGAAACAGACGCCGATATCATTTGGCTTTTCGACATGCATGCAGAGGTAGGGATTCACCAGCATGATGCGGCAAACAGCTCGATTCTCCTGCACAGCCGGTACTTATACATTAACACGAGCAATGGTCTTAACGACAAACACCAGCTTATTCCCGCTCCCGATGCTCCGAGTCTGATTGTGCTCGACAAAGTGACAGGGCGGCTGGCAGCAAAAGAAAATGAGAAGATTAGTACCCGGATTTTCCATTGCACCTGGTCATCGCCCGCTATGGGGCGGGTAAATGGTCGGCCACTGGTATTCTTTGGCGGCGGCGATGGTGTCTGCTATGCCTTCGAGACCCTGCCGTCTGCTTCAGAGACACCGGCAGTACAGAATCTAAAAAGCGTCTGGCGGTTCGATTGCGACCCTACTGCTCCGAAAGAAAACATACACCAATACATTGGAAATCGTCAGGAAAGCCCAAGTAATATTAAGAGTATGCCGGTGTTCCATAATGGTCGGGTGTATATAACGTATGGAGGTGACATCTGGTGGGGCAAGGACCAGTCC
>CAZLIO010000090.1:0-9747 GCA_964559025.1 uncultured Pirellulales bacterium
TGAGCCAAAATCACTCGTTGACATACCTTACAGTCTGCTTTCTAAATGCGCCGGTCTCTTTTTCCAATCTTTTCGGCTCTATGTAGTTTATGAGGGTGAAGACGGGAATGACGTCATTTCCCAATTAAGGGACAGAGTTGGAGACTGGGATAAACCATAATAATTCTGTAATCTGCCATCAACAATTTACACTTTTTCAGATGAAATCAATCCGTAAGACCCAAATTAACCTGAGAATCTCACCAGCTTAAACTTTTGTTTCGATAGTTCAAATCGTTTTGCAGGTCTGTTATAATGAGTCATCTATGTGGTTACAGTCTTCTATGTTTGGATAGAACTTATGGCGTTACCTATAGTAGCAATAATTGGTCGGCCGAACGTTGGCAAGAGCAGTCTCTTAAATGCGTTGGCAGGGCAAATGATAAGTATCGTCGAGCCGACCGCCGGCGTTACGAGAGACCGCATCAGCACCTTCATTGGAAGAAACGACCGATATTTCGAGCTTGTCGATACCGGTGGATACGGGATTGTCGATAGCGACCAGTTGAGTGAGCATATCGAACAGCAAATCCTCCAGGCGATAGAATCGGCGCAGCTTGTCCTGTTTATGGTCGATATTCGCGACGGTCTGTTGCCGTTAGACGAAAAAATAGCCCGGCTTCTGCGCAAAAATAATCTTGATGTCATCGGCGTTGCCAACAAGGCCGACACAGCCAGGATGTTTCCCGCCGCCGCTGAATTTTCCAAATTAGGCTTCGGCGAATTCCTGTGCGTTTCAGTAAAGAACAATCTAAATAAAGCGGTCCTGCTCGATAGAATTTTCGACAAGCTCGCAACTCTGGGGCCGGGCCGGCCAGCGAAGGCGGCTATGAAAGTGGCTATAGTTGGCAAGCGAAACGTCGGCAAAAGCACGCTTGTAAACGCTATGGTCGGCTCCGAGCGGGTAATCGTCAGCGAGACGCCGGGTACTACCAGAGACGCTGTCGATGTGCGGTTCGAAAAAGACGGCAAGACCATCACCGTCATCGACACGGCAGGGATAAGAAAGAAAAACAAAATGGCCGACAGTATTGAGTTCTACAGCTACGTTCGTGTGACGCGGTCTATTCGGCGTGCCGACGTTGTACTGTTTATGATTGATGCTGCTGCGCCGGTCTCGCAGGTCGATAAGAAATTAGCCAGATTCATCGCTGAAGAACACAAAAGCTGCATAATAATCATCAACAAATGGGACCTGGTCAAGGATTCGGCTGCCACCGATGACTACCAGGAGTATTTGACGAAACTGCTGCCGGGCTTAAAATATGCACCGATAGCCTTTACAACTGCAACCGAAGCAAAGAACATCCAGAGCGTTTTGGATTTGACGGCGGAAATCTTCAAGCAAACTACAATGTGGATACCCACCGCCAAACTAAACAAGGCGTTTGAAATTATAAAACAAGAAAAAATCGGCACGGCTAAAGGCAAAAAAAAGGGGTGGCCAAAGATTTATTACGTTACGCAAGTTGCCGTCAATCCGGTTACGATACTTATGTTCGTAAACAGGCCCGAACTTTTTGAAGAGAATTATCGCAGATTTATCATAAGCCGGTTACGCTCTATACTGCCGATAGAAGAAGTGCCGATAAGACTATTGGCCCGAAAACACAGAGAGTAGCAAATGGCGTTCAGCGGATTAAGAAAGGGAAATTGATGGAGAATTTATTTCGAATTGCGGGCTTGGTATTGATTTTCTGGGCTTCATACGGCGCGAACGGCACTGCGGGAACAAACGTTACTGATTGCGACATTGCAGCTTCAACTGTCGCCGGGGTCAAGTCGAAAGCAGATGCGAAGGAGTCAGAGGAGAAAAGGTTTAATCCGGCTGAATGTTTTGATAAGATATGGGGGATTATAAACGATGAATTCTGGGACCCCAACTTTAACGGCGTGGATTGGGAAGATGCACGAACGCACTACAAACCAAAGGCTTTAGCAGCTAATGATCATGAGTCATTTGGCGCTATAGTCAACCAAATGCTGGCAGAGCTAAAAACCTCTCATACTTACTACTATACAAAATGGGATCCTTTATATTACACCTTGCAGGCGGCCCTTATTAGTGGAGATCTTCGGGAGAATAATACCACAGATACGTCAGTATTAGAAAAGCGCCTGCCAGGACTTTTTTCATCTCAAGCCAATCCTCACAGAACGGGGATAGGCGTAGTAACCAAACAGTTGAATGGTCGTTACTATGTCGGTGCGGTCCTTTCTTCATCTCCAGCGGAAAGAGCCGGCATTGTTCTTGGGGATTGGATAGTGGAAGTAAATGGTAGGCCTTTTCATCCTATTCGTTCTTTTGAGGATGAGCACGGCCACGAGCTTGAAGTGACTATTCAGCGGAGTTCTTCGGCATCGAGCCGTCATAAGCTAAAGGTCACGCCAGTTGACAGAAAAGAAAGAGAGCTGTTTGAGAATGATACACTCGCACACTCAAAAAAGCCAATGAACCACAAAGGCCATCGTTTTTCATATATTCGTCTATGGTGGCTAATGGGTTGGAAAATGCGAGGAGCGTTTGAAGTTGGTCTGATGGACTACGATACGGAGGGAATAATCATCGACATTCGAGATGGTTTTGGTGGCAGCCCAGCGACTGAATACATACACCCTTTTTTAAAGGGTGGCCTTGAAACGATAACACAAAAATCCATCTCACGTAAGCGCGCTGACCAGTATACGATGGCTTATAACATACCGGTTATCGTTCTAATTAACGGTGGTTCTCGTAGCGGTAAGGAATTGCTGGCATATTACTTTAAGAAAACAAAACGAGGTTTCTTAATTGGCGAGCGTACAGCCGGGTATGTATGTGGCGGAAGCTACAAACGTATCTCTGAGGAATCTATGCTCCTATACGGTGCATCGATGATAGTTGTTGACGGAAAGCGCTTGGAAGGTGTTGGTGTGGAGCCTGATATCGAGGTGCCTTTCGACATTCGGTTTGCGGGAGGTAAAGATGTTCAGTTGGAACGTGCAAAGGACGAGATGGTAAGACTGATTGAATCCGGTTGTTAGCTATGGGCTGCTTTCCGTTAAATATCACCGGCAAACGAGGGTTTTACTAAGGAGATATTGGAATGGACACACTTCTGCTGATGCTGATTTGTGGAGGTGGATATCTGGTCGCCTATCATACTTACGGGCGATTTCTGGCTAAGAAGATATTCAAACTCGACAAGAATGCTCCTGTGCCGAGCGTGGAACTTCGGGACGGCATTGATTATGTCCCCGCCCGTAAGGGGATAATCTTCGGACATCATTATACTTCGATTGCCGGGACAGGGCCGATTGTAGGCCCGGCAATAGGAATCATCTGGGGCTGGCTGCCGGCTATACTCTGGGTGTTTCTCGGCTCTATCTTTATGGGTGCGGTGCACGATTTAGGGGCGCTGATTGTCTCGTTGCGAAACGAGGGCAAGAGCTTATCAGAAGTCGCCGCCAGGTATATCAATATGCGTGTGCGATTTATATTCTTCGCCGTTGTATTTTTGAGTCTGCTGATTGTTATCGCAATATTCGGCGTTGTGATTGCAACGGTCTTTACGAGGTTTCCCAGTGCGGTCGTTCCGGTCTGGCTTCAGATTCCGATAGCCGTGGCTTTGGGTTTTGCCGTTTATAAAAAGACCGCCAACGTCGCCCTTGCGACGACAATAGCCGTGATTGGAATGTATCTTTGTATTGCCCTCGGCAGTTTATTTCCTGTCGAGCTCGGCACAGTTTTTGGGATACCGTCCACGGGATTGTGGGTGATAATCCTGCTGATTTACGCCTGGGTTGCTTCGACACTGCCGGTTACAACGCTTCTTCAGCCGAGGGATTATATCAACGCCTGGCAGCTATTTATTGCTATGGGTCTGTTGGTAGCCGGCGCAGTAGTAGCTTCATTATCGGGTAAACTGCCTTTGGTGGCGCCTGCCGTGAATAGTGAGCTGCCGGTCGACACGCCGCCGATTTGGCCTTTTATGTTCGTGATAATCGCCTGCGGCGCCATCAGCGGCTTCCATTCGCTCGTGGCCTCCGGCACAAGCTCAAAACAGGTCTCCAAAGAAACCGACTGTCAGTTCGTAGGGTATGGCTCAATGCTACTCGAAAGCTTCTTGGCGGTGCTGATTCTTATCTGTGTTGCAGCTGGTATTGGAATGGCTCTGAAACTCAATAACGGCACAACTTTGACCGGCCAGGCTGCCTGGCAGCATCAGTACAGCGCCTGGATAGGAGACAAGGGATTGTCCGACAAAATAGCGCCGGTAGTTATTGGTGCAGCCAATATGATGAGTAAACTCGCGATACCTGAGGCGATTGGAATTACACTTATGGGTGTATTCATCGCATCTTTCGCCGGCACGACCCTCGATACCTCGACGCGAATCCAGCGCTACGTGATAAGTGAGCTGGCAGCTGACCTGCGAATTCCGTTTTTGGCCAACAGATGGGTGGCGACCAGTTTCGCTGTGCTCACGGCGGCGGGGCTGGCATTCGCCACGGGAGCAGACGGCAAAGGTGCAATGGTGCTTTGGCCTTTATTTGGAAGCGCAAACCAGCTCTTAGCTGCCCTGGCCTTGCTGTTGGTTACACTTTATCTAAAACGCAAGGGCGGACTGAAGTTTATTGTTACCGCGGTGCCGTGTCTGATTATGTTAGTGATTACAAACTGGGCTATGGTTAAAAACGAAATAGATTTTATCAACAAGGCCAACTGGCTTCTCGTTATAATCGGCGGTGTGATTTTTGCATTAGCGTTGTGGATGACAATCGAAGCCCTGATAGCCTTTTTCAATCGGGCCCGGACGGCGGAGCCTTAGCAGAAGTTAGAGGTACCAACTTAAATTTCGCTACTGCCGTCTGCTGCGGATTTTTTAACCTGATTTCATCTCTGCGGACGAACTCTTCGGGAAAATTGTAAACCACCTTTCTTGGTTGCTCCTCCTCCGGTCCCTTTTTTGCGTCATCGTCAAGAATATACAGGGTCATCTGGAACGGTTGGCTCTCATAAGCCTGTTTGGCTTCCAGAGTAGCTAATATAGTAAAGGGTCTGACTACTTCGTTATAATTGATTACGTCCGGTTTGTATTCGCCCACGAGGTTCACACTTAGTGTGAATCCAAGCTTGGCTTCTGTTATAGTGTGCTCGCTTAACGAGTACGCTTCGGGAGGCATCTTGATTCTCACGGGCTTGGGGGCAGGCCTTGTCTGGCCTGGTGCTAATACAACATACGGCGTTTTTAAAGCGGCAGAGATCCTTGCCTGCTCGATTTCCCTGGGCGTCAACTGAACTTGCGCTGTGAGCCTGCTATCAGCAGGCACAGACATAACTATTTTCGGCGGCTCAATGCTCTCAACCTCCAAAGGGGCTCCGTTTTCATTAAAACATTCGATATCCAACGATTTTTCTACAAGCTCAACGACATTGACGTCAATTATCTCCGGCTCGCAGTCTTCAACCGTAAGGCCGCCAAATTCTTTTATCTTGTCGCTCCTTTTAACAAAATCCAGAACGTTTAGTTTGTGCTGGCCGGCAGTAGTCATCCCTTCTCGCTCAGGGCTCAAAGAGAAATCAGGAACAAGTGAGCCGTCATTCAATCTTTGTCTTACCTTGGTGATTTTGGAGGCCGGACCTTTGAACTCAATATTGTCAATCGAAGCCTTTGGTTTGCCGTTGAAGCTGACCAAGAGATTGGGGCTGTAGGCTACATTTATCGTGGCCTTGGGGACAGGTAATTTTTCGTCCAGCGCCAGGTCCGCCCAGACCCAGATCAGGACAGTCAGAAATATCACGATTGCTATCTTGCCGAATTTGATCTTTTTTAACATCATATTTCGTATCGCGTATCCGGTGCGATTCAACTCACGAGATCACACTTGTAAGATGCTTTCTTAACGCTGATTCGTCAATATTTCGCGTAATCCTTCCATCTTTAGCAAATGAAACGACGCCGGTTTCCTCGCTTACGACCAAACAGGTAGCATCCGATCCCGTCGTTATGCCTATAGCTGCACGGTGACGGGAACCGAGTTCAACGCCCCCGATACTGCCGGCCTCAGCTAAAGGCAGCTGCACACCGGCGGCAACCACTCTGTCGCCTCGTATTATAACAGCCATATCGTGAAGGGCTGTGCCGGGATGGAATATGGTCCTGAGCAGGTCTGCCGTTACCTTGGCATCGATGCGAACTCCGGTTTCTATAAATTCGCCCAACGCCACCCGCTGTTCTATAACAATAATGGCTCCGACTCGAGCGGCGGAAAGCTCGGTTACAGCGGTAATTAATTCTTCCACGGTCCTTGTTAGCTGATGTAACGAGCCTGCCCAGAATCGCGGCTGGCCAAGACGTATAAGCACTCTTCGAATCTCCGGCTGAAATGCGGCAACGGCGATAATCAAAACGCCAATCAAAAAGCCCTTGTAAAGGTATCGAAGCCGAGGGAAGTCAAACTGCCGGACGAGCAAATTTGAGATGAGCACCCCGATAACAAGAATAAGTATCACGCCTCGGAATAATCTTTCTCCGCGAGTGCCTTCGAGGAAGTCCACAATCCAGTAAACCACCAGGCCAATACTTATTAACTCAATGCCAACGTTCCACCAATCATTATTATTGGCCACCCTGCGAAAATAATCGACGAGCATTTCCACTTTCAATTTCCTATTAAATATTGACTATTGACTATCGCTGCAAAAAATTAGAAATCGAAATCAATAATAAATAGTAAATAGACAATAGTCAATTGTCAGGGTATCCTTTTGTCGGTGAGCTTGCTGGGCTTATCAAGAAGCATAAGCGTGTCTAAATCTGCCATCATTTGCTGTTGATTAATCCGCAGAGCACGTTGATGCCTTCTACGTCCTTCAGCGGCTGTCTCACCCGGCTGTTCGTAAGACCTGCAGCCGCAGGGCAGGAAAACAAAAACAAACAAAACAACAGCCAATACTACTCTACGAAGCAGGTCGCTACGCAGCACGAGATTCACCTTGTCCCTGCTTCCGCAGGGGTAAACCCGTCCCCGCGAAAGCGGGGACACAAAAAAAGAAACACCTTTCATCTTTTCTTCCTCTTTGAAATCACCTGTGTTTGCGCAACCCCCGTTCTTGCTTTCGCAAGAAAACACGGGAATGCAGGCAAAGAACTATTCGCTCGCACTTGCCTGAACCTGTCTTTAACGCAGGCACAGGTGCGGTTACGCCAGTGCAGTCGGCACAAAACAGAACTTCGACCATTTATTGATTATAGCAGCCGCTGAAATTGTTGTCAACCCCGTCAAAATTTTCTGAAGTGTCCAGGCAATATTTTGACCTCGCGGCTGTACCGGCGTATAATAAGAATGATAATTGACAGCCGAAGCAGGTCCCATCCCGCGATTTATCAGGGCACAAGACATCTGCTATGGTGTTTAGGGGCTTTGGCTCAGTATCAATAGGAAATCACTGGAAGGGCGGGACTAATTTAAGGGGGTAAACTATGAAACGCAGCAGAATCAGCAGAGTCATGCAGATTTTAACAACATTGCAGGCGGGAAAAAGCTATGCCGTCAGAGATTTGTCGAAAATGTTCGGAACGAGTCGGCGGACAATCTTTCGCGATTTGAAAGAGCTTCAGGCTATCGGCGTGCCATTTCACTACGACGCCAAGACCAGCGGCTATACCATAGAGCCAGAGTTTTTTCTTCCACCGGTAGATTTGAGCCTGCAGGAGGCACTGGGCCTTCTCCTGCTGGCCCACAAGACAAGGGACCAGATACAAACGCCGTTCAAAAACTCAGTTCTTTGGGCGGCTCTGAAAATCGAGAACAATCTGCCGGCCAAGATCAGGCAATATTGCAATACAGCGTTACAAAATATCTCAACCAGGCCCTGCGCCCAGGCACCTGTCACGCATTCCGCCGGCCTTGACAAAACCTTCGCACAGTTACAGCAAGCTATCGTAAAGAAACGCAAAGTGAACATCCGTTACCATTCCCTTTTCGAGGGAACAATTATTGACGTTGAGCTGAGTCCCTATCATTTGCTCTATAACAAAAGGGCGTGGTATGTCCTGGGCCGCTCCAGCCTGCACAAGAGCGTTCGCACTTTCAAGCTTAACCGCATCAGGGAGCTAACAACTACCCAGAGGTGCTTTGTGGACGGCGAAAAGTTCGATGTGTACGATTATCTCGGCAGGGCCTGGTCGATGATACCGGAAGGCAGAATCTACAATATCAAGCTGCTGTTCCTGCCCAAAGTAGCCAATAATGTCGCCGAGGTACAATGGCACAGCACCCAAAAAGTTGTTCGCAACAGTGACGGCTCAGCCACCGTAGAATTTCGTGTGGACGGCCTCGGGGAAATCACCTGGTGGATACTCGGCTACGGCGACCAGGTCCAGGTGCTCGCGCCAAAGACCCTTCGCAAAAAAGTCCTTGAAGTCGCAAAAAATATGACCAAATTAAATGAGAAAATATAAATTGCATCCATAGCTTCTCATTATTGAAAAACAGCCCACTACAAAAAATTTTTCTGTAGCGCTTTGATCACACCAACGTTCTATATTACAGAATTACAGAACTGATAAAGCAATTTCCACAGGAGATATTTAGTGTCGGATAAGCCTAACCTAACTGCCGCGGACGAAAAGCTCGTCGAAGCTACCTTGCAGGGTGATATTTCATCCTTCGGTATTATTGTAGAGCGATATTGGGATATGGTTATAGCATTTGCACTAAGCAGGATTGATAATGCCACCGATGCGGAAGACATTGCCCAGGAAAGCTTCCTCAAGGCGTATTCACAATTACACAGGCTCCGAAATCCGTCACGTTTTGCAGGCTGGCTCAGCAAAATAACAGCTCAGCAGTGCGTTAATCATATACGCAAAAATGCTCATAGAAGAATCGCTTCGAGCTATACTACTTACGATGTTGATGCATCAGCACAGCTTGTTGTATGCAATAGTAACCCGGGCTTAACTGACGAACAAATTTGCTTCGTCAGACAGACCGTAAGCAGACTACCCGAGAAATTCCACAAAGTAATAATTATGCGGTTTGTTGCAGGACTTTCTGCGGTGCAGATCGCAAAACAATTAGGTAAACGCCACGGAACAGTTAGAGTTTGGCTGCACCGGGCATATCAAATATTACGTAAGGACCTTGTTTCACTTTTTGAGGAGGTCAAATAATTATGAGCTGTGATAAATACAATGAGCTTATCGAAAAATATTTAAACGGCGATATAGAAGATACAGAACTTGATCAGTTGAAGAACCATAGCCTGCAATGTGCATCCTGCCATAAAAAGTTTGAGCACCTCGGCAGATTTGAGGACGTGATAAAGAGCGCATTATCTTCGGCAACCACTATCGAACAGGCCTCGGATTCTATCCTGTCTAAACTGCCGGCGACTCGGATTGTTTCAGCCCCGGCAGTCCTGTTTAGCAAACAAATGGCGGTTGCTGCCAGTATCTTTTTGGCAGTAGGCCTTTTAGCAGGATTTGGCTTGGCCAGACTGAACGCTGACAAGCAAATCGCAGTCCCAACGGCAGCAAAGGTGCCGATGAAAGTTGCCCGGCTTAATGGCACAGTCATTGTAAAACACCAGAACTCAGACCTCTGGTATCCACTGATGCCTGGCTCCGGTATATATGTTGGTGATACATTCCACTCAACAGCCAAGTCGGCTTTTGTCCTGGAGCTGGAGGATAAATCCACGCTTGAATTGAATCAGAA